>JACCTJ010000064.1 GCA_013812485.1 Thermoleophilaceae bacterium | reverse complement strand
TTCCGCACCGGCCTCGTGCGCGACGGCTTCTTCGAGGAGGACGGGGAGCTGTGGGCGCCCGACGGGACGCTCGTGGCCCAATCGCGCCAGCTCGGCCTGCTGCTCGACGCTCAGGTCTGAAAGACCTGGCCCAGAAGCGGTCGTCTCCTGGCGCTCGCGGCCGGGGCGCGGTAGCTTGCGGGCGGTGAAGCGAGGCCGACCAGGACGCCCGGCTCGCCGGCTGAGGGTCTCCATCGAGGCCCTGCCGCCGGCGACGAAGCGAGCCATGCTCGAGGGCGTGCGCTCCGGGCCGATCAACGCCGGTGCCTACACCTCGCCGGAGGGCACCTGTCCCGCTTCCCGCCATCGCTCCGCCTCGGTACCGGGCGACGCTGACCGCTCACGCGAGCTGCGCGAGCGCCCGGGCTGGGCCTGGCTGCGCGTCTGTCGCCGCCTCGACGACTACGAGGCGGCGCTAGGCGTTGGCGCAGGTCCGAGCCGAGGGTGCCGGTGTCGTCGAGCGGCCGGGCTCGCTCGTCGGGGTCCCCGCCGACAACTGAGGAGGGCGCGTGTCGGGCGGCCCACCCCGCCCGCCCCGGGTCACCGGCCTCGATCACCTCGTCCTCACCGTCCGTGACCTCGCCGCCACGATCGACTTCTACGAGCGGACGCTCGGCATGCGCGCCTTCTCGTTCGCGGGCGGAAGTCGCTGGGCGCTCGCGTTCGGCAGCGAGAAGCTCAACCTCCACGAGCTCGGGAACGAGTACCTGCCGAACGCGCGTCACGCCCAGCCCGGTTCGGCCGACCTGTGCCTGGTGACCGAGACCCCGATCGACGCGGTGATCGCGCACCTCGAGTCCCTGGACGTCCAGATCGAGCTCGGACCGACCCGCGCGGACGGCGCGACGGGCGAGCTCTGCTCGGTCTACGTCCGCGACCCGGACGGCAACCTCGTGGAGGTCGCCAACCGCGTCGGCTGAGCAACCCTTGCGCGTCTAGCTCGGCTTGGGCTCGACGCGGGGTGGAAGCTTGAGCTCCTCCTCCGCGTCCATCCCGGCGTGCAGCTCTCGGCTGCGCTCGAGCTCGGCGTCGAGCTCGGAGCCGAACAAGAGGGCGTTGTTGATGATCCACAGCCACAGCAGGAAGACGATCACGCCGCCGAGCGCGCCGTAGGTGGCGTTGTAGGAGCCGAAGTTGGCCACGTAGAAGCCGAATCCGGCCGAGGCGGCGATGGCCAGCAGGACGGCGAGGAGGCCCCCGGGCGTGACCCAGCGAAAGCCCGGCAGCCGGGCGTTCGGAGCGACGAAGTAGAGGAAGGCCACGAGGCCGGAGACGATGAGCAGAAGCACCGGCCACTTGGCGATCGACCACACCGTGACCGCGGTGCTTCCGAGCCCGACGACGTTCCCGACCGCCTCCGCCACCGGGCCGCTGATGACCAGCGCGAGCACCACCCCCGCAACGAGGATGAGCAGGAGCACGGTCACCCCGAGGCGCAGCGGGATCAGCTTGACCGGGCCGCGTCCCTCCTCGATCTCCCAGATCGCGTTGGCGGCGCGGAAGAAGGCGCCGATGTAGCCCGACGCCGACCAGATCGCGCCGAGCAGTCCGACGCCGAAGAGCGCGCCCGCCCCGCCCTTCGAGTTGATGACGCCCTCGATGGCGGGCTTGAAGGTCTCGACCGCCGAGCTCGGCCCGAGCTGGTTGACGACATCGAGCATCGCCTGCGTTGTCTTCGGCCCTCCCACCAGCCCGAGCAGGGCCACCAGGACTAGCAGCGCCGGGAAGAGCGACAGCACGCTGTAGTAGGTGAGGGCGGCCGACCAGTCGGTGATGTTGTCGTCCGAGAACTCCTTGGCCGTGCGCTTGAGGACTGCCCCCCATGAGCGCTTGGGCAGGTCCGTGGGATCGCTCGGCTGATCATCGCCGTGGCGGTCGGGCGCGTTCTTTTCGGGCGTGTCCTTGGCTTCGGGCATGGCTCTCGGTTTTCCCGCGCGACGTCAGGCGGAAGCGGCCACGCGTCCCTCAGAGCGCCAGCGACAGCGGCTGCTCGAGCGCCTCCCGCACGCGCGCGAGGAACTGAGCACCGTCGGCGCCGTAGAGAATGCGGTGATCGGAGACGAGTGACAGCGTCGCCATGTCGCGGGCCACAACCCGACCCGAGTCGTCGACGAACGGCTTCTTCTTGAGCGCGCCGACGGTCAGGATGGCGGCCTGCGGCGGGTTGATCACCGCCGAGAAGCGATCGATGCCGTACATGCCGAGGTTCGACACGGTGAAGGTCCCGCCCGAGAGCTCGGGCGGGGTGATCGTCCCGTCGCGGACCTTGTCGATGGCCGCGTGCGCGGCCCGGGCGATCTCGCCGAGCGACTTAGATCCCACGTCGAAGAGGGTGGGGACGACGAGAGTGTCCTTGGCCGCAACCGCCACGCCGATGTTGATCTTCTCGTAGAGCTCGAACCGGCCGTCGCGATAGGCGCCGTTGACGCGTGGGTGCTCGCGCAGCGCCAGGGCGCAGGCTTTGACGATCATGTCGTTGAATGAGGGCACGGGATCGGCGAGCTCCTTGAGCCGCCCGCGCAGCTCCACGCACGCCGCCATGTCGACCTCGACCTCGAGCGTGAAGTCGGGCGCCGTCGCCTTGGACTCGGCCATGCGCCGCGAGACGGTCTGCTGAAGGCGGGTGAGCTCCTGGACGTGGACCTCGCCCTTGGGACCCGCCTCGCCCTTGGCGACCGCCTCCTGTGGCTCGGGCATCGAGCCCTTCTGCTCGTCGCCCCCCGCCTCTTCGACCGTCCCGGTCGCCGTCGCCTCGCCCTCGTCGCCGCCGGCGGCGGCGAGCACGTCGGCCTTGACGATCCGCCCGCCGGGTCCCGAGCCCTCGAGGGCGCTCAGGTCAACCCCCTGCTCGCCGGCGATGCGGCGGGCCACGGGCGAGGCCTTGACGCGGCCGTTGCCGTCGGAGGAGTCCGGGCTCGCGTCACCGCCCGCGGGCGCGCCGCCGTTGGCCGAAGCGACCTCGCCGCCGCGGTCCTCATCGGCGGTGGCGACGCTGCGCTCCTCCTCCGACTCCTCGGTCGCGGTCTCGTTGCCGCCGCCGCCCGCTTCGGCGGACCCGTCGCCGGACTCGCCGCCACCATCCTGTGAGGCCTCCGACGGATCTCCCACCCGCGCGATGACCTCGCCGATCGACAGCGTGTCCCCCTCGCCCGCGATCACCTCGATCAGGGTGCCGTCGGTGTCGGCCTCGTAGGTCATGTTGGCCTTGTCGGTCTCGATCTCGACGAGCGCCTCGCCCCGCTTGACCTCGCCGCCCTGCTCGACCAGCCACTTCAGGACCGTGCCCTCCTCCATCGAATCGGACAGGCGCGGCATGGTGATGTCGGTGGCCATTGGCGGGCGGGTCCTCTCTACAGGTCGCGGAAGGTCGAGAGCACGGCTTTGACTACGTGCTCGGAGTGGGGCATCGCCGCCTGCTCGAGCGGCTTCGAGTAGGGCATCGGCGTGTCCGCCCCGGTCACGCGCCCGACCGGCGCGTCGAGGTGGTCGAAGGCCTGCTCCTGGATAAGCGCCGCGAGGTTGGCCCCGACGCCGCCGTGTGGCCAGCCCTCCTCGACGATCACCGCGCGGTTGGTCTTCTTCACCGACTCGATGATCGTGTCGAGGTCGAGCGGGCGCAGCGTGCGCGGGTCGATCACCTCGGCCTCGATCTCGTGCTCGTCGGCGAGCGTCTCGGCGGCGTCGGCAGCGACCAGGGCCTGGCGCGAGATGCCGACGATCGTCACGTCCTCGCCCTCGCGGCGGATCGCCGCCTCGCCGAAGCGCATCGGCTCGGCGTCGCCGTTCTCCGGGACCTCGCCCTTGCGCCCGTAGAGTGCCTCGTGCTCGATGAAGATCACTGGGTTGGGATCGCGGATCGCCGTCTTGAGCAGGCCCTTGGCGTCGGCCGCAGTGGAGGGTACGGCGACGAGCAGGCCGGGGATGTGTAGGTAGAGCGCCTCGAGGCAGTGCGAGTGGGTGGGGCCGAGCTGGTGGCCGCCGCCCTGGGGCATGCGGATGACCATCGGGACGCCGACCTGTCCGCCGAACATGTAGCGCACGCTCGCCGCGGCGTTGATGATCTGGTCGAGCGCCAGCAGCGAGAAGTTGATGGTCATGATCTCGACGATCGGGCGCAGGCCGCCCATGGCCGCGCCCACGCCGGCGCCGACGATCGTGTTCTCGGAGATCGGGGTGTCGCGGACGCGCTTCTCGCCGAAGTCCTCGAGCAGGCCCTCGGTGACCTTGAACGCGCCCTGGAAGACCCCGATGTCCTCACCCATGATGAAGACGTTGTCGTCGGCCTCGAGCTCCTCGCGCAGCGCCTGGTTGAGCGCCTCCCGATAGCGCATCTCGGCCACGGCGGTCAGTCGCCCCCGCCCTCTTCGTCGCGCGGGCCGGAGGAAGGCTCCTCGCCCTCGTCGGGGTCCGGGCGCTTGCGCCGCTCCTCGGCGTCGCCGACCTTGGCGTAGGCGGCACCGGCCTCGGCCAGCTCGCGCATGGCGTCGCTCGAGTGCTCGCGCAGGTCCTCGCCCTTGTGGGTCTCGGGCGCGCGCTCGTCGACCACGTACCAGCCCGGCTCGTCGCCACTGTAGGCGTAGAGGTCGTCGTAGAGGGCGTCGAGGTCGGGGAAGGGGCTCTGGGTGGCGAACTCGACCGCCTCCTCGACCGTGCTCTGGGCCTCCTCGTCGAAGCCGTCGATGTCGTCCTGGGAGAGGACGTCCTCGTCCTTGACCCGCTCACCGAAGGTGGTGATCGGGTCGCGCCGGCGCCACTCCTCGACCTCCTCCTTGGAGCGGTACTCCTCGGGATCGGCCATCGAGTGGCCGCGGAAGCGGTAGGTCACGGCCTCGACCAGCTGCGGCGTGCGGTCCTCGCGCGCCTTGCGCAGGGCGTTCTCGAGCTCGTCCTTGGTGTCGAGCACGTCCATGCCGTTGCAGCGCGCGCCCGGGACACCGAAGCCGTCGCCGCGCTTGGAGAGGTCGGTGATCGCCGAGGCGCGCTCGATCGCCGTGCCCATGCCGAACTGGTTGTTGATGACCAGGAAGACGATCGGCAGGCTCCACAGCGCCGCGAGGTTGAGCGACTCGCCGAAGTTGCCCTGGTTGATCGCGCCGTCGCCGAGCATGCAGACCGTGACGTCGTCGGTCTCCTGGTAGTCGGACGCGAGCCCGAGCCCGACGGCGAGCGGCAGGTTGCCGCCGACGATCCCGTAGCCGCCCATGAAGCGCTTCTCGATGTCGAACAGGTGCATCGAGCCGCCGTGGCCCTTGGAGACACCGTCCTGGCGCCCGAACAGCTCGGCCATGACTCGCCGCGGGTCGGTCCCGCGCGCGAGCGCCTGACCGTGCTCGCGGTAGGTCGAGATGAGGAAGTCGGTGTCGCGCATGGCGAGCGTCGCGCCCACGATCGCCGCCTCCTCGCCGATGGCGAGGTGCAGGAAGCCGCCGATCGCGGCCTTCGTGTACATCTCGCCCGCGCGCTCCTCGAAACGGCGGATGAGGAGCATCTTGCGGAGGATCTCCTCGCAGTGCTCGCGGTCGGGGAGGTCGTGGTGCTCGCCGGGGTCGACGGGCAGGCGTTCCTCGGGGGAGCGGTCGTCTTCGGCGTGGGGGAATGGGCCGTCGTGCGGCTCGGTTTGCCCCTGTTGTTGGTCCTCCGCCTTGGCCTCGGCCATGCGGGTGGGAGAGTACTTCATCGGTGGTCGCGACTCAGTCTTTCAGCTGAGCCGGCTAGGCCGCCGCGACGCTTCGCGCGACTTCGAAGAGCTCCTCGGGCATGGGACGGAGGAGCCGCCATGTGAAGGCCACGGGGCGCTCGCCTCGATGCTCGACGTAGCTGACGGGGCCAAGAAAGTTGAACGTCTGCGTCCCCATCTCGAAGTTCTTCCCCTCGCGGACGAAGAGCAGCACGCGCGTGCCCTCCGCCTGATGGTTGATGTAACGCTGCACAGTTCCCTGTCGCGGCGTCTGACGCGATTGCGATTCCCAGTGAAAGAGCTCGCGATTGATCGCATAGTCCCGATACATCGTCGTCGGCGAGTAGTCGCGCTCTGCCTTGCGAAGATCGACGAAGAACACGTCGCTGGCCGCTTGTGGCACCCAGAGAACGCCTCCCTGGGTGATCTTCGGCTTCACTCCCTCGGCGAAACCGAGCGCGGCGATGGCCTCCTCGCGCGAGTACCTCGCGTGAGGCGTGAGCGGGATCTCGGCGGGCAGCACCGAGGGCGAAGAGCGAGTCCGCGAGCGAGCATCGAGAGCGCCGAAGAACTCGAGGAGCTCGCCACGTACCGCCGCCTCCGGCCACAGAGACCCGAAGAAGCCCGATAGGTTGGTCTCACCAGATTCGCCCGAGCGAAGTCCCCAGGCCAGCATGGTGATTAAGCGCCGCTGCCGCTCGTCGAGATCTTGTTCACGAGGTGCGGCGGACGCCCGGAGCAGACTTCGATAGAAGTCGATGCGCTCAGGGTCGTCGATATGCGTGAGCCGGCTCAGGTTTCTCAGGGATCGCTGTTCGACCTGAGCGTTCGCCCCCGTCGGAGTCCGTCGACGCGCGTCCCGTCGCAGCTGTGTCCAGTTGCGTCCACCGCGGTAGACGTCTTCCAATCGGTGGTGATGCCGTTCGAGGAACTCGACTAATTGCGTATCATCAGGACCCGATCTCAGGTCGGCGACCAAGGTCGCCCAACGTGACCGCCGGACGGCCGCCTTGAGGTTGTCGATCACGATCTCGTGGCTCTGCCGGTCCAGGTCGATGGTGCAGCCCGACGGCAGAAACGGAAAATCGGCTTCTACCTGGTCGATGATGCGTCCGCGCTTCGTGTCGAGGACAGCGCTAAGCCGATCCTCGTAGCGAAACTCGCGTCGCTGCTGACCGATGAGATCGATGACGGTGAGGTGACTCTTACGCGGTGCTCGACGCAATCCCCGCCCAAGCTGCTGCGCGAAGAGCGTTGCGGACGCCGTCGGCCTGAGCAAGAGAAGGCAATCGACATCGGGGACGTCGACGCCTTCGCCGAGCACCTCCACGGAAAAGACGCACCGCAACCGCCCGGCGCGCAGGTCAGCGAGACTCCGGATGCGTTCGTCCGGCGCATCGTCTCCAGTGAGGGCCACGCTCGGCAGGCCCGCCGCGGTGAACTTCCGCGCCATATAGCGC
Source organism: Thermoleophilaceae bacterium (assembly GCA_013812485.1). Taxonomy (GTDB): domain Bacteria; phylum Actinomycetota; class Thermoleophilia; order Solirubrobacterales; family Thermoleophilaceae; genus JACCUC01. Next base: position 3,621 of record JACCTJ010000064.1, on the reverse strand, counting down.
GCGTGCTCCTTGGAGACGCAGAACCCGAGCGCTCGCATTGATCCCGGATCAAGCACGATCCGCTTGAGCGCCTCGAGCAGCTTGGAGACGCGGAGGTCGTCGTTGGTGAGCAGGTTGCTGAGCTCCTCTGACGCGTAGCCACCTCGGCGCCAGGTGAGCTGGCTGAGATCTGTGCCGTCGGCGACCCCGAAGTACTGAAAGGGAACGAGGAAGCCCTGGTCGATCGCCTCCCAGAGGCGTAGCTCCACCGCGATCCGATGGTCGAACCAGTCGGATACGTCCTGGCCGTCGAGACGTTCAGGGGTAGCGGTCAATCCGAGCAGCTCCGTGGGCTCGAGGCGCCTGAGGAGACGGTCGTACGTGGCCGCCTTGGCGTGGTGGAACTCATCCACCACCAGCACGTCGAACTCTTCACGAGCGATCTCGTCGAGTCGAGCCTCGCCGAGCGACTGAACCATCGCGAACACGTGCCGGCCACGAGCGATCTGCCCGCCCCCGTGTATTTCGCCGAACGCGCCATCCCGGAGCACCGCGCGGTAGGTCGCCAGAGACTGGCGGAGGATCTCCTCGCGATGGGCTACGAACAGCAGAGACAGATCGCGGCCGGCACGGTCGAGAAGCTGGCGGTAGTCGAGCGCGGCAACCACGGTCTTGCCGGTGCCCGTGGCAGCGACGACCAGGTTTTTATGCCGATCGTGGCGCTCTCGCTCGAGGGTTAGCGCCTCCAGCATCCGCTGCTGGTGCGGATACGGCCGAACGTCGAGATTGGCGAACGAGACGGTCGAGGATTCGCCAAGCGATCGACGGTTGTGCTCTCGCAACGCCTGCTCCAGCTCGTCTCCGTTGACTGATGGGTCGTACGACTCGAAGTGTTCAGAAGCCCAGTGACTCTCGAAGGTCATCCGTACCCGATCGATCACGTGCTCAGCGTCGACCGATGAGAGCCTCACGTTCCACTCCAGACCATCGAATAACGCCGTGTGCGAAAGGTTCGACGAGCCCACGAAGGCGGTACTCAGCCCGGAGCCACGCTCGAGTAACCACGCCTTCGCATGGAGTTTGGTGGTCCGAGCGTCGAGAGCAACCCGGACTTCGGCGCCCAGGCGCGTGAGTTCGTCGACCGCGCGCTTCTCGGTCGCGCCCATGTAGGTCGTGGTGATCACGCGGATCCGACCTCCGCGCTGCTTGACGGCCGCGAGCGCGTCTCGAACGTGGCGCACGCCCGACCAGATCACGAAGGCGCAGATCAGGTCCACCGACTCCGCTGAGGTGAGCTCAGCCCGCAGCTCGGAGCCCACGTTCGGTTGCCCCTGTGCGTTGACGAGCAGATCGCTCTGGCTCAGCGGCGTAGCGGGTGGAGGCGGAAGAGGCAAGAGGTCGCCGAGCGCCGATCGAGCCTTGATGCCCTGAAGGAGTCGGGCTGGGAGCGCGACCCCGGCCTCCGAGTCGCCACCGTCAAGGAACCTGCGGAAGATGTCGTTGACACGCTCGGCCTTCGCGTCAGAGGGGGCGTCGCCCTCGAGTGCACGTCGGATCTCCTCCATGGCATGACGCGCAAGTCGTTCAGGAGCCTCGGCGGGATCGAGGGCTTGCTCGACCCGACTTTCGAGATCCACGCCGTCAAGCCCGCGTTGAAGCGAGCGTGTGACTAGGTGATCTCGGGGACCCGGCTCGTTCGCTCCCATGGTGCCGGCGGAGTCTGACGACCGAAGGCGACGGCACATTGCGTTCTGCGCAGCCGGATGTTGGTTTTTCCCAGCCGAGAAGGGAGATCCTAAGAGGCACGCATCATGTGATGCGCTACCCTCCAGCTATGGTCGGGCCCGCCGAGACAACCCCCGGATCGCGCGAGCGAGCCGTCCCAACACAAGGCCCTCGGACCACGCTCCGGGTCCCCGCGGCCTTGGCCGAGACCGCCGGCCGGATGGCTCAAGAGCTCGGCACCTCGCGCAACGATGCCCTGGTCCGCCTCGCGGCCCGAGGGGCCGAGGCCTACGAGCGAGAGTCGCGGATCGCGAGTCGGCGCGAAGAGCGCTGGCGGGCGATTATCGGAGACTCGACCGATCTCGCCCGAGCGGAGTTCCCGCCCGAGGGTGAGGCGCGCGAAGCAGCGCAGGAGCTCAGGCGGACGATGCTGGAGCGAGCCGAAGAGTAGTGACAGCTCTGTGGGACACGAGCGTCGTCTCGCGCCTGCAGCCCGACGGTCTCGTCCAGGAGTACGTCATGGGCCGGTCCATCGTCGGCGATCCGGTCCGGGTGGCCGCGGTCTCGCTGCTCGAGGTCACCTACGGTTACCAGCGACGGATCCGTGATCCTCGGTTTCGCGCGCTTCTCGCATGGTTCACGCGTCTCGCTACCGCCGATGCCTTCCATGCGGTCCCCTTCGACGGCCGGGCTGCTCTCGTCGCGGGGCGCATCCGGGCCGAGACCCCTCACCCGCCGGCGACGCGGCGACACGACCCGCGGTCGAAGACGATGCGCCAGGCGGCGTGGCTCTTGGACATTCAGATCGGCGCTACCGCTTACGCGGCAGGCCTCGATGTGGCCACCGAGAACCGACGAGACTTCGAGACGGTTGCGGGCGCGCTGGGCAGGCTATTCCCCTGCGCCGAGGCGCTCGCGGTCGTTGAACCGCCGGTTTGAAAGGGCTGGTCGCCCCTCGTGCGAGCCCGCCGGGGCGCCCCGTTCGGTCCCCGGTCGGCCACGGCCCTAGCCGCTCACCGCACCCGCGCCGTCCGCGTCGCCGGAGCCGGCTGACCGACGCCGGGAGGAGCCCCCGCGGGAGAGCCGCGAAGGCCGTCGCGGGCGGCCGCGAGCCGCTCCTGGGCGTCTCCCATCCCGAGGCTGCCCTCGAACAATCCCGCCGCCGCGTAGAACGCGAACGCGGCGAGCAGGCACACGATCGCCGTCCCGAGGCCGAAGGCGGCGACGGTGACCGCGAAGAGGAAGCCCAGCAGGGCTCCGAACTGCTTGGAGGACATCATGAGAGCTCTCTTCCTCGCTGAGGGACGAGGCCCGTCAGCGTGACGTTGACTGGCATGGCGGGGATCTCGTGGCGCTCTAGGGCGTCGCGCACGCGCCGTTGGACGTCCTCGAGGGCGTCCGCGGCCGTGCCCGCCTGGTGGATCTGGACATTCACGGCAAGGTCGTCGTCGTCGAGGCGCCCGGCGACGGAGCTGACGTAGGCGCTCTCGAGCGCCGCGACCTCGGCCGCGCGCTCGAGCGCCCGGGGAGAGAGTGCGTCGGTACCCCGCTCTCCGGCCCCGAGAACGAGGTCGGTGCGCGTGCGGTGCGGGCGCGGTACCTGGGTCCAGGCGAGATAGCCGAAGACGATCAGGGCCACGAGCCCCGCGCCTCCGACGATCAGGCGCGTGGTCGTTCCGAAGTCCTGGGGACCGAGGCCGGCCAGGAAGTCGTACGCCGTGCGGTAGCCGCTGATCCGGTCGAGCGCCGGCGGTGAGACCCCGACCACCAGCAGCACGGTCACGATCCCGTAGAAGATCAGGGCGAGCGCGAGGAGCGCGGTGAAGATCTTTCCCACTCCGGCGACCTTCGAGCCGCCTAGGCGGATGCGCTGGCGGAGCATCAGCCGACCCGCTCGGCGCCGTGGTCGCGGCCGGT
>JACCTJ010000048.1 GCA_013812485.1 Thermoleophilaceae bacterium | reverse complement strand
CCGGCGGCCCGCGAACGGCCGTCGGCGCGGCGGCGGCGGACGACCCCGCCGCACGGGCGGCCGTGCCGGGGAGGCACTCGAGCTCGTCCGTCAGAACCCCGAGATCAGCGTGGCCGAGATCGCCGACCGCCTCGGCATGAAGCAGCGCAACTACCTCTACCGGATCATGGCCAACCTCCAGAGCGAGGGCGCCGTGGAGAAGCGGGGGCGCGGGTTCGTCGCGCGCTGAGCGCTCGTCCGCGGGAGCGAGCGCGAGGTCGGTCGAGGCAGACAAGGCCGGCGAGACGGCGGCTAAGCCGCCACCCGCTCTTCCATCTTCGCGATCACCGCGTCGGCGACGTCGGAGGTGCCGACCGCGCTCGGATCGTCGCGACTCGGCTTCATGTCGTAGGTCACCCGATCGCCCTCCTTGATGACTTCGGCGATCGCCCCCTCCATCCGCTCCGCGGCCTCGGTCTCCTCGATGTGGTGGAGCAGCATGACGCCCGAGAGCATCAGGGCCATCGGGTTCACCTTGTTCTGGCCCTTGTACTTCGGCGCCGAGCCGTGCACCGCCTCGAACACCGCGCAGTCGTCACCGACGTTCGCGCCCGGCGCCATGCCGAGGCCGCCGATCAGGCCGGCGCCGAGATCGGAGACGATGTCGCCGTAGAGATTAGGCAGCACGATCACGTCGTACTCCTCCGGTCGTGACACGAGCTGATTGCACAGGTTGTCGATGATGCGATCCTCGAACTCGATGTCGGCGTACTCCTCGGCGACCTGTCGCGCCACCTCCAGGAACAGGCCGTCGGAGTACTTCATGATGTTGGCCTTGTGGGCGGCGGTCACCTTCGACCGGCCGTGGGCGCGCGCGTACTCGAACGCCGCCTTGACGATCCGCCGCGTGCCGTACTCGGAGATCGCCTTGATGGTGACTCCGATGTCCTCGCGCAGCTCGGTGCCCTCGGTCTCCTTGATGAACTGACGCAGCTTCTCGGTCCGCCCGTCGCCGCGCTCGTACTCGACGCCGGCGTAGAGGTCCTCGTGGTTCTCGCGCACGATGACGATGTCGGTCTCGGGAAAGCGGGTCCGTACACCCTCGTAGGCCTTGCACGGTCGCAGGCAGGCGTAGAGGTCGAGCGTCTTGCGCAGGGCGACGTTGATCGAGCGAAAGCCCGAGCCGACCGGCGTGGTGATCGGACCCTTCACGGCGAGCCCGCGGTCCTTGATCGAGTCGATCACCCGCTCCGGGAGCGGGTTCCCCTCCTCCTCGTAGACGTCGGCACCGGCGCTCTGCCAATCCCACTCGAACCCGACGCCGGTGGCCTCGAGGACGCGCGAGACCGCCTCGGAGATCTCGGGGCCGGTCCCGTCGCCGCTGATGAAGGTCACCTGGTACGCCACATTCGCTCCTTTCGCTGGCCTCTGCGGGCCGGGTCCCGGCCGGCCGCCGCCAGTATCCCGGCTCAGAGGCTCGCGTACCCGTGCGCCGAGGCGGCCATGCCCGACCCCGCGCTCGCCCGAGCGGTCTGCTCGAGCGCGGCGCGGCGCTCCCAGAGCCGTCTGCGACGATGAATCGATGCTCGGCGGTCGGTCGATCAAGCTCGCTCGCGTCCTCGGCGTCAGGGTCGGAGTGGACCCGAGCTGGTTCGTCGTCCTCTTCCTGCTCATCTGGCTGCTCTCGGGCGCCTTCCGCGGGGCCCTCCCCGGCTCCGACGAGGTGCTGCCCTTCGCCCTCGCGGTGCTCACCGCGCTGCTCTTCTTTGCCTCGGTGGTCGTGCACGAGCTTGGCCACGCCGTGGTCGCCCGGCGCAACGGCATCTCGATCGCGGGGATCGATCTGTGGCTCTTCGGAGGGCTCGCGCGCATGCGCAGCGAACCCCGCTCGGCCGGAGTCGACTTCCGCATCGCCGCAGCGGGGCCACTGGCCACGCTGGTCGTCGTGCTCATCGCGGTCGGCGGCGGACTCGCGCTCGCCGGGGTCGACGGCTTCCGGGCCGCGCTCGCGCTGCGCCCCGAGAACGGCGGGGCGGCCGCGGCGGCCGCGGTCGTGCTCGGCTACCTGGCCCAGATCAACGCGCTGCTGCTGGTCTTCAACCTGCTCCCCGGGCTGCCGCTCGATGGAGGGCGCATCGCGCGGGCGATCGCCTGGAAGGTCACCGGCGACCGCGCCCGGGCCACGCGCATCGCTGCCAGCCTCGGCCGCGTCTTCTCGTTCCTGCTCATCGGGCTCGGGATCTTCGCCGTCTCCCAGGGGGCGGTGATCGCCGGGCTCTGGCTCGCGGTCATCGGCTTCTTCATCGGACAGGCGGCGCGCTCGGCCGTGGCGCAGTCGACGCTGACCGCCGGCCTCGAGCGGCTCGAGGTCAAGGACGTGATGGACGGAGAGCCGGTGACCGCCACGGCGGACGGGTCGCTCGAACGCGCCTACGAGGAGCTCTTCCTGCGTTACGGCTGGCAGTGGTTCCCGGTCGTCGATGGCGACGGGCGGTTCGTCGGGCTGCTCTCGCGCGAGGACGTCGATGGCGTGCCCGAGGCCGAGCGCTCCGAGCGGCGGGCAGCGGACCTCGTGCGCGAGGGCTCGGCCCAGACCTTCGGCGTGCGCACGGACGAGCCGCTCGACGCGCTGCTCGGCTCCGAGCCGCTGCGACGGCTCGGCGCGGTCATGGCGGTCGACGGCGACGGCGTGCTGCGCGGGGTGCTCACGCTCGACCACCTGAAGCGGGCGCTGCGGCCGGCGGGGTAGGACCGCAGGCGCCGACTACTTCTGGCCGCTCTGGCCGATGCTCGGCTGGCCCTGGGCATCGCCAAGCACGCCCCGCCCGAGCGGCGCTCCCGGCACCTACGCTCGGCAAGCGAAGCGCCGCGGCCTGACCCTGAGGGGCGATCCCCGCCTCACTCGCACCCGTACCCCCCGTGCGATCAACACCACTCTTCCGTAGACTCCCGCCCGCGCCGCGGGGAGCTCGCACCGCACACCCAAGGACCCCATCCCATGCCTCAGTACGACGTCCTCGTGATCGGAGCCGGCCTCGCCGGCATGCGCGCCGCCCTGGCCGCCGCCGAAGGCGGTGCCAGCGTCGGCATCATCTCCAAGGTCCACCCGGTCCGTTCCCACTCGAACGCGGCCCAGGGCGGGATCAACGCCGCCCTCAACCCCGAGGACTCGTGGGAATCGCACGCCTACGACACCGTCAAGGGCTCCGACTACCTCGGCGACCAGGACGCGATCGAGATCA
>JACCTJ010000024.1 GCA_013812485.1 Thermoleophilaceae bacterium | reverse complement strand
CCGGAGGCCTGTCCGGCCAGCCACCCCGGCAGCAGCCGCATCAGCGTCCCCGCGTTGCCGACGTCGAGGGTGCCGTTCGTCGGCTCGAAGGCGCCGTGCAGGCCGACCCCGCGGATCACCAGCTCCCCTTCGCGCTCGTCGACCCCCGCCCCGAGCGAGAGCACGGCGTCGAGGGTGGAGCGGGTGTCGGCGGCGTCGAGGAAGTTGCGCACGGTCAGCGGCTCGTCGCACATCGCCCCGATCAGCGCGGCTCGGTGCGAGATCGACTTGTCGGCCGGCGGCGTGACCGCGCCGCGCAGGCGGTCGGCGGGCGCGAAGCGGCGGTTCACGCCGGCACGCCGACAGGGAAGCCGAGCTCCTCGATCAGCTCGCGTGCGCGAGCCGCGGTCTCGTCGCCGGCCACCGAGAGAGTCATCGCGCCGGAGCTCATGTCGGCCGCCGGCGCGAGCGCCATGTCGGCGATGTTGACCCCGGCCCGCCCCAGGGCGAGGGCCACCTCGGCGACGATTCCCGGACGGTTGGGGACCACGATGCGCAGCTCGTGGACGGGGCCGTCGACCGTTTCCGTGGCGAGGACGCGCGCGCGGTCGGAGCGCGCGGCGTGGCCCCAGCCGGCGATGGCCTCGGCGTCGCCGGCGCGCAGAGCGTCGGCGACCTCGGTCAGGCTGGCCACCGCCGCGTCGAGCTCGGCCGCGATGGCGGGGCCGTTGGTGGCGTAGATGTCGCCCCAGACCGCCGGGTTGGCTCCGGCCACGCGAGTGGCGTCGCGAAAGCTCGGGCCGACGCGCGGCAGCCCCTCGCCCTCGGCGTCGACGATTCCGGCCACCCGGCTGACGAGCACGTTGGCCAGTACGTGCGGGAGATGGCTGACCGCGGCCAGCAAACGATCGTGGGCCTCGGGGTCAATGGCCAGCGGGCTCGCCCCGAGCGCAGCGACAAGCCGATGCAGGCGCTCGTAGAGCACGCCCGAGGCCTCGGCGCCGGGGGTGAGGTACCAGGTCGCGCCGTCGAACAGGTCGGCGCGAGCGTGCTCGATGCCGGCCGTCTCCGCGCCCGCCACCGGGTGGCCGGGCACGAACCGCGGATCGGCGCTCGACGCGGCGACGACCCGCTTGACCGAGCCGACGTCGGAGACCACGCAGTCCGGTCCCGCCGCGGCGAGGGCCTCGGCCACCAGATCGGGCAGCGCCCCCACCGGCGCACAGCAGAAGCACGCGTCGGCGCCCGCGAGGGCCTCGGCCACCGAGGATGCCGCCCGGTCGATCGCTCCGCGCCCGAGCGCCGCCTGCGCGGCCACCGGCGCCGCGTCGTAGCCCGCCACCTGCGCTGCGGCGACCCGAGCATGGGACGCGAGGGCGATCGACCCTCCGATCAGTCCCAGGCCGAGCACCGCGATCCGCATGAGGCTCAAGCTACCTGACGCGCGACCCGTCGCCCGGCGCGCGGCACCGCCTCAAGCTACGACCGGGTTCTCCCAGCGCAGGTCGCTGAAACGCGCGAAGTCGGTGTCTGCGGAGCAGACGGTCAACCCGTGCTCCAGCGCGAGAGCAGCGAGCTGAGCGTCGGTCACGAGGTTGCCGCGAATCTGATGACGAAGCAGCAGATCTCCAAGGATTTCGCGGTAGCGCACGCCCGGCTGGGGGATCCAGGCTGCGTCCGAGCTGAGCCAGGCCGATACCCGGTCCCAGGCGGCGTCGGGCGAGAGGGGGCTCCCGAAGACCCGCGGCTCGGTCGCGATACGCAGGAACGCTCCGAGGCTCTGCCAGGGAAGTCCGACTCGGCGCGTGCCATTGAGCTGCGTCTGGAGCCATTCCTTCGCCACTCTGTGTAACGGGCTCGCCCTGTGCACCGCGAAGATCAGCAGGTTCGCATCGACGAGCATCAGCGCCAGGACGGCCCGTCGAGCGTCGCGATGGCCTCCGCCACGTTCGTGACGTCGACCTTCGCTGGGCCCATGTCGTCAGTCTTCTGTACGAACCGCTTGCGCGGACCCTTGGCGACGAGGCTGGCGCGGACGAGCTCGTTGACCGCCTCGCTCATCCCCAGCGATCGCTCTCGGCGAACCCGCTCGATCGCCGCGGCGACGTCCGGCTCAAAGGTGATCGTCGTACGCATGCGACCAACGTAGCATCTTGATGCGATAGGGCGAACATGCAGATGCGGGAAGACAACGGTGTGCGAGGACCTCGACCACCGGTATGCAGGAGGCGCTCCGCCCGACCGGCCTGACGACCAGGCGCGCCGTCCCGCGTAGCGGCCATCAGACCCGCACCATCTCCTTGCCCGCGATCGCCGCGACCTGCTCCACCTGACGCAGGTAGTCGGCGAAGACCTCGGTGCGGATCGCCTGCGGTCCGTCGCAGATCGCCTTCTCGGGCTCGGGATGCGTCTCCACGATGATCCCGTCGGCGCCCGCCGCCGCCGCGGCGAGCGACATCGGCCCGACGAGGTCGCGCCGACCGGCGGCGTGGCTCGGGTCGACCACCACCGGCAGATGCGAGAGCTCCTTGAGCACGGGCACGGCCATCAGGTCGAGGGTGAAGCGATAGTTCGTCTCGAAGGTGCGGATGCCGCGCTCGCAGAGCATCACGGCCTCGTTGCCCTCCTTGAGGATGTACTCGGCCGCCATCAGCAGCTCCTCGAGCGTCGCCGAGAGGCCGCGCTTCAGCAGCACAGGGCAACCCGCGCGGCCCAGCTCGGTGAGCAGCGTGTAGTTCTGCATGTTGCGCGCGCCGAGCTGGACCACGTCGGCGACCTCGAGCACGGTGTCGAGGTCGCGGGCGTCCATGACCTCGGTGACGATGGGCAGACCCGTCTCCTCCTTGGCCTCGGCGAGCAGGCGCAGGCCCGCCTCGGCCAGGCCCTGGAAGGCATACGGCGAGGTGCGCGGCTTGTAGGCACCGCCGCGCAGGAGCTGCGCGCCGGCGTCGTTGACGACGTGCGCGGTGTCGAGCAGTTGGTCGCGCGACTCGACCGTGCAGGGACCGGCGATGGTCATGAAGTGCGGACCGCCGATCTTGCGCCCGCCGATGTCGAGCACGGTGCGCGCGCCCTTCTTGAACTGACTCGAGGCGAGCTTGTAGGGCTTGAGGATGGGGACGAGGTGATCGACGCCCTCGGCGCCCTCGAGGCCGAGGTTGGCCACGTGCTCGCGGTCGCCGATCGCGCCGATCACGGTCACGAGCTCGCCGCGGGAGGGGTGCGCCTTCGCCCCCACGGACTCAATCCGGGCGATCACGGCGTCGATCTGCGCAGGCGTAGCGCCCTCTTTCATGACGATCATCATCTTGTGCCTTTCTGCTCCTCGGTCAGCCTATCTGCGGATACGGGCGGCCTGGTCGGCCGGTTTGCGGGGCGTCCGGGGGGCTCGGGCGGGCCTAGCTATGCGACCGTGGGGGCCGCGCCCTCGGGACGCCTAGGTAAATCGCGGATAGGCACGCCAGCGAACGCCGGGAGCGGCGCTCGTGAATGTGGCTGGCGTGAGGAGGTGCGACATGACTGGACGTGGTTGTAGCACGTATCGGCGCGCACGGTTGGGACTTGGGTGCGACCGCTCTCAGGCTTCGGCGAGGGCGCCGTCCAGCGCGGCCAGGAAGCGGTCGTTCTCGCCCCGCGTGCCGTAGGTCACCCGCAGGTGCCCGGGCGCCCCGAGCGCCGTGCCCTCCCGCACGATCACGCCGCGGCTCGCGAGGCCCGCGTAGACCGCGGCCTCGTCGCGGTCCTCGCCGAGCGCGACCCACGAGAAGTTCGCCTGCGAGTCGCTGACCGCCAGGCCGCGCTCGGCGATCTCGTCCTGGACGTGCAGGCGTTCGATCACCGTACGCTCGACGCGCCGCTCGACCTCGTCCTGGTGGCGGACGGCCTCGGCCGCCGCGGCCTGGGCGAGGGCGTTGACCGAGAACGGCTGGCGCACGCGGTCGACCGCGAGCCGGAAGGACTCGGGCCCGAGCGCGTAGCCCGCGCGCAGGCCGCACAGCCCGTAGACCTTCGAGAAGGTCCGCAGAAGGACGACGTTGGGGTGGCGCGCCAGCAGCGGAAGCGACTCGTCGGGATCCTGAAGCACCGAGAACTCGACATAGGCCTCGTCGACGATCACCAGCACGTGGCGCGGCAAACCGACCACGAAGGCGTCGATCTCCTCGACGCTGAGCGCGGTGGCCGTCGGGTTGTTCGGATTGCAGACGAGCACGATCCGGGTCGCCACCGTGACCTCGCGGGCGAGGGCCTCGAGGTCGTGTCGCCCGTCCTCGGCGAGCGGGACCGCGAGCGCACGCGCGCCGGTCATGGCCGCGAGGTGCGGGTACATCGAGAACGACGGCCACGCGTAGACGATCTCCGCGCCGGGCTCGAGCATGGCCTGGGCGGCCGCGAGCAGGATCTCGCACGAGCCGTTGCCGACGGCGACCTTGGCCTGGGGCACGCCGTGACGCTCGGCCAGGCCGCGGCGCAGCTTCGCCGCCGTCGGATCCGGGTAGCGGTTGAGCCCGCTCATCGCCGCCTGGACGGCCTCGAGCACCACCGGGTGCGGCGGGTAGGGCGTCTCGTTCGAGGCGAGCTTGGTCACCTCGCCCTCGAAGCCGTAGCTGCGGGCCGCCGGATAGACCGGGATCGCCTCGACACGCTCGGTGAACTCAATGCTCACTGCGCGCCCTCGAGGTCGCGGCGCAGGCCGACGGCCTCGCGCAGGTAGACGTGCGCGGCCTCGGTCTCGGGCTCGGCGTAGCAGTGCAGCAGCAATCGCACGACGCGCGGCATCGAGCCAGGTACAGCGAGCTCGCGCGTACAGAGCAGCGGCACGCCGCCGAGGCCGAGCCTTCGGGCGGCTACGGCCGGGAACTCGGCGTCGAGGTCGTCGGTGGCGGTGAAGATGCAGCTGACCATGTCGTCGCTGGTGAGCGCGTTGCGCTCCATAACGGTGCGCACGAGCTCCTCGGTGGCGTCGAGGATGGCATCGGCGTCGTTGGCGGGCACGGTG
>JACCTJ010000007.1 GCA_013812485.1 Thermoleophilaceae bacterium | reverse complement strand
GGCCTCGTCGCGGTCGGGCTCGCGCTCTCGTGGCGCAGCGTCCTCTTTCCGGTCCTCGCCCTCGCCGTGGCCGCGAGTGCCCTGCTAACCGCGCTTCAGCTCGTGACCGGCAGCGAGACGCTCGCGCTCCTGTTCCCGTGGCGGCTCTCGGTGTTCCTCGTCCCCGTGAGCGCGGCCATCTTGCTCGCCGCGGCCACGAAGCTCCTGTTCGCGGGAGCGGGCGCCCTCGAGCGGGCGGCCTCGAGGCTCAGCGTCGCGCGGGCGGCCCGCCTGGCCACGGGCGCTCGTACCGGCGCGCGCGCGCTTGCGGGCCTCGTCATCGCCGTCTCGGTCTTGGTCGGGGGCGAGCGGATCGGCCGGCTCGACCCCGAGCCCAAGGCGAGCCCGATCGGCCGAATGGTCGCGGCCCAGCGCCTGCCCGGGGAGCTGTATCTGATTCCCCCGCGGGCCTACGAGCTTCGCATCGACGCGGCCATCCCCGTCTACGTCGACTACAAGACCCACCCCTACGAGGACGGTCAGGTGCTCGAATGGCGCCGGCGCCTGGGCGAGGCGACCCGCGTCTACGCCGGCGGCTCGCTGCGCTGCGACCGGCTCGAGCCGCTGGCGCGGAGCGCGGGCATCACCCACGTGATCGTGAAGGCGCCCACGCGAGGGAGGTGCGACTTCCTGCGCAAGAGCTACGCCGTCGATGGCTACTCGGTCTTCGCCGTCGAGCCCCCGCGCGGCAAGAGGGCCTGAACCGCGCGGCGCGCGCTAGTTGCGCGCGCAGACCTCATCGACGGCCAGGCGCGGGTCGCGCGAGAAGCGCAGCGAGCGCTCGCGCAGGGCGTAGCCCATGTTGGCGAAGAAGCGCCCCGCGTCGAGCTCCGCGGTCGTCGCCCGGACGAGCTGCTTCAGCGGCGGGCACCGCAGAGCCCTCCGGGCCGCGGCGACGCCCGGGTCGCGCTCGAGCCTGACCGCGTCCGCCGCCGTGGCGGGCGCCGCGTAGCGGGCCAGCACCCAATCGCGCGGCAGGTGCTTCTCGTGCCCCGTCCGAGTGGGGCGGCGCGCCGAGAGCCGGGTGCGCGCGCCGATCGGGTCCGCCAGCCCGTTGGCGTCGACGAGCCGCACGTTCGGGCCGGCGGCGTAGCCCACCCGTCCGATGCTCCCGTGCCAGGCGACGACCTCGCTCGGCACGTTTGGGCCTACGGTCGCGCGCGACAGCGGTCGGGGGATACGCAACCGCTCACCGGCGCCGTTGCGCGGACCGGTGAAGCTCAGGACGATCGCGCGCCGGCGCTCGGCCAGACGGGCGAGCTCGAGGCCCTGTCGGCGCTGAATCGCAGGGCGACTCTCGGGCACGGCGAGCAGGCTGTCGAGGGTGACCGGGTGGCGGTAGCCCCAGACCTCGGCGTACTGGCGGCGCTGATCGTTGACCTGGAGCTGCTGAAGATCCTCCGGCGGTTTGGCCGGGGCGCGGAGCGAGGTCGAGCAGACGATCGCCCACGGCACGAGGAGAGCGGTGAGCACGGCGGCCGAACGCCGCGCCGGCGCCACCACCGCCACCGGCAGGAGCAGCGCGAAGACGCTCGGCAGCAGCAAGCGGGCGTGCATCTGGTCGCCGCCGAGGCGGACGACGTAGAGCGCGTGCACCACAGCCGTAGCCATCGGAACCGCCACGAGCACGGCGCGCCGGCGCTCGCCCCCACGCCAGAGCGCTCGGCTCGTCAGGGCGGCCCAGCCGAACAGCACGGCGAGCGGCAGCCAGAGCGCGTACGGCACCGCGAGGTCGGCCAGGTACTCCCACCCCGGCCCCCAGAAGCTCGTACCCGCCTCCTGGGCCAGCGCGGTGTTGGGCACGAGGCTCGCGAAGTAGCCCATGCGGAAGACCTGGTAGCCGAGCGGGATCGCCGCCGCGAGGCCCACGAGCGCGGTCGCGTGCCACGCCGAGCGCGGGCGCTCGAGGATCACCAGCAGGATCAGGAAGGCCAGCGCGAACAGCGCGAGGTCGGGCCGCACGAGCGGCCCGAGGCCGATGGTCACGGCCAGCGACAGAGGTGAGCGGAGGCCGTCGATGAGAGTGCCGC
>JACCTJ010000141.1 GCA_013812485.1 Thermoleophilaceae bacterium | reverse complement strand
CGAGGTTGAACTGGTGGGTCTGGCGGTCGCGTGAGATGCGGCGGGCGGCGCCCCTGCGGCAGACCGGCCAGGCCGCGGGCGCGGCGATGATGTCGGCCCCGTCGAGCGTCAGCGCGCGCGCGGCCTCCGGGAAGAGCTTGTCGTAGCAGAGGAGCATGCCCATCCGCCCGACCCGGGTGTCGAAGGCCGCGAAGCCTTCCCCCGGGCTGTAGCAGAGCGTCTCGGCCGGCGGGATATGGACCTTGCGCTGCATCCCGAGCACGCCGTCGCCGCTCAGGCACACTCCGGTCGAGTAGGGGCCTCCGGGCGCCTCCTCGGTGAAGCCGAGGCACACCGTGGTCGGCCCGGCGAGCTCGACGAGCCGTGCGATCTCGGGACCGTCGAGGCGCACGGCGGGCGGCGGCTTGGGCATCCGGACCTCGCCGGGCCGCGGCTCGAGGATGAAGCCGCCGAGCGCGCACTCCGGAAAGACCACGAGCTCGGCCCCGCGCTCGCGTGCGGAGCGCACCCACCGGCCCATGCGCTCGAGACAGACGTCGAGGTCGCGCTCGAACGGCGCGGCGACCGCTGCGATGGCGGGGGCCCGGTGGCCCTTGCGTCGCTTCGCTTCCATGACAAGGATGTTCCCCTCGATCACGGGGGCGGCGTACCTACCTGCGTCGAAGATCTCGCCCCGCGACTTGTCCCTCGGGCGATAAGGGCCTACCCGACGGCGCGCGGACGAGGCTAGGGCCGCCGGCTCAAATCGAGCTGCGTGGCGCCCAGGACACGCAGTCGCATCTGACGCCCTCTCCGAGGCGCGCGCAGCTCGCCCACATGAGGATCCAGATCATGGTGGCGCGCGCCGTGTCCGCTCGCCGTACTCGGGTGCTGCTAGGGAGCGAGGCGCGGATGATCGCTCTCCAGGCCTCGGCGCGAACGAGCAGGGAGAGGGCCATGGAGACGAGTGGTCCCAGCACTCCGGAGGTGGCCGCGGCGAGGACAACGGCGATAGAGGCGATCGGCGCCGAGGGCGACAAGCGCTATCGCGCCGAGCGCTGCCACCGCGGCGAAAACCGGTCACGACGGGTACCGGGCACGCTGAGCGGGCTGTCGACGGAGACGCTGCCGCAGGCGGGGGCTCGCCCTCCAGGCGACGAGCCGACCGCCCGGTCGCCGCCTGCCGGCGACCTCGCACTCGTCTCCGGGCGGATCGAGCGACCGAAGCCGCCGGTACGGCCGAGGCGGCAGGCCGTCGGCGGGGGCTCCCCCGAAGGCGAAAGGCGAGCACGCCTCGGCCCGCTGCCGGGCACGGCGAGCGCGTCCTCGTAGGTCGTGAGGACCTCACCCGCGACCTGCGGCGAGGCGGAGCGTTGCCGCATTCTAAGCCGTCATATCAGGCGCCCGGGCGCACCGGACCGGTTCCGGTCGGCGCTCTGTGCCGACCGTTCGTCGAGTCACGCGCGGGGCGCTCAAGGTCCAGCCCGGTTCTGCCGATACGCGCTTCGGTAACCGCTGAGTCACTCGCCGGTCGAACTGTTTGATGTGTCTGTTCGAAGGGGATGGTGACGACCCGAGTCTTGGGTAATTCGTTCCTCCGTAGGCCAATAAAGGGGAAGGATAATGAAGCAGGAAGCTCGCTTTCCACGCAAGGTATTCGCCGCAACTTTGGCGGCGGCACTCCTAGCGGGAGTAGTGGCGACGGCCGTTGTCGGGTTGGCTTTGGGGGTGCTGGTTGCGCTTCTGATCGGGTCTGCTGCTCCTCTCATGCCTCGGTTGATCGGCGTTGACTGGCACGGATTCTGGAGCTGGTGGCGCTTGCAGACCCAGCCGCTCGGTAAAGGCACGGCGCTTGCCTCGATTAACGCTGCCTGGCCGGCACTGCGTCGGCTCCTTCGACCCGACTATGTATGGGTGACCTATCCGGGCACCGACCAACATAAACGCGCTTATATGCCACCGTGGGTCGAGCGCCTTCTGCGTCCCGTCTTCCCGACAGGATTCATGCGCTTCGGGCGCTACTGGGGCATGATCGTCTCGAGCCTTGCCTCGGCGGATGTCCTCGAAAGCTCGCCGGTGGATCTGCGTGCCCTCTTCGATGAGGTCGAGGGGCAGTTCCCTGGTGT
>JACCTJ010000337.1 GCA_013812485.1 Thermoleophilaceae bacterium | reverse complement strand
CGAATCGCGATCACGTGCCCGTAGGTGCGCTCGTCGCCCTGGACGCCGACCGTGCGCAGGTCGGCCGGAAGGACGCAGAACGACTGCCAAAGCTCGCGGTAGAGTCCGGCGGCGCGGATCTCCTCCTGGAGCACGAAGTCGGCGTCGCGCAGCACGGCGAGCCGCTCGCGATTGACCTCGCCGCCGACGATGCGGATGGCGAGGCCGGGGCCCGGGAAGGGCTGGCGCCAAACCATCCGCTCGGGCAGGCCGAGCTCGGCGCCGACGGCGCGGACCTCGTCCTTGAACAGCGCCCGCAGCGGCTCGACGAGCTCGAGCTCGAGGTCCTCCGGCAGGCCGCCGACGTTGTGGTGGGACTTGATCGTCGCCGCGCCGGTCGAGCCGCCGGACTCGATCACGTCGGAGTAGAGGGTGCCCTGGACGAGGTAGCGCGGATCGCCGAGGCGCCCCGCCTCCTCCTCGAAGACGCGGATGAACTCCTCGCCGATGACCTTGCGCTTGCGCTCGGGGTCGGTCACGCCGGCGAGGCGGTCGAGGAAGCGATCCTCTGCTTGGGCGACGACGAGGGGCACGTGGAAGTGGTCGCGAAAGGACGCGACGACCTGCTCGGCCTCGTTGCGCCGCAGCAGCCCGTGGTCGACGAAGACGCAGGTCAGCTGGTCGCCGACCGCGCGGTGCACGAGCAGCGCGGCGACCGAGGAGTCGACCCCGCCCGAGAGCCCGCAGATCACCTTGCCCTCCCCCACCTGCTCGCGCACGCGGTGGATCTGATCCTCGACCACCTGGGCCGCCGTCCAGGTCTCTTCGCAGCCGCAGATCCCGGTGAGGAAGGTCTCGAGGATCGCGGTGCCGTAGGGCGTGTGGACGACCTCGGGATGGAACTGGATTCCGTAGAGACCGCGCTCGGGGTTCTCGAGCGCGGCCACGGGAGAGCTCGGCGAGGAGGCCAGGGCGGTGAACCCGGGCGGCGGCTCGAACACGCTGTCGCGGTGGCTCATCCAGCAGCTCTGCTCGGCCGGGAGGCCGGCGAAGAGCCGCCCGGGCTCGCGCACGTGGAGCTCGGAGCGCCCGAACTCGCCAGCCTCGGCCAGCTCGACGCGGCCGCCGAGCTCGCGCGCCATGGCCTGCATGCCGTAGCAGATGCCGAGCACGGGTACGCCGAGATCGAGCAGCTCGGTGCGCAGCCGCGGCGCCTCGTCGGCGTAGACCGAGGCCGGGCCGCCGGAGAGGATGAGCCCGCGCGGGGCACGCCGGCGGATCTCCTCGAGCGCGACGTCGTGGGGCAGGAGCTCCGAGAAGACGCCGCACTCACGCACCCGGCGGGCGATCAGCTGGGAGTACTGGCCGCCGTAGTCGAGGACAAGGACCTCTTGGGCCGCGGCGGCCCCTCCGTCCGCGAGCGCGCCGGGCGCAGCGGCGTCGGTGCGGACGTCATCGACCTCAGGTGGCGACCCTCCGCGCAGGTCGCCGGCACGCTGTCGCGGCGCGGCCGGTCGCGGGGTCGCGACCTCGGTCACCCGCGCAGGAGGGCCCCTGAGCCGGCCCCGGCCGACACGCCCACCGGCTCTCCCGAGCTCTCGAGGCTCCGTTCCGGGGCCCCGGAGGCGACCTCGACCAGCGGCTCCGGCTCCTCGACCGGCGGACCGGCCGGGGAGTCGCCCTCACCCATGACCCCGTCGCCCGAGGGCGGTGCGGGCGCCGCCGCGGCCGCGCGGGTCGCGCCCATGCCGACCGACTGCTCGCGCTGGAGCAGCTTGCCCTCGGTCTGAAGCGCCGGGGCCACCATCACCTCGGCGCGGTGGAAGGAGGGGATGTCCTCGTGGCCGCAGGTGGCCATCGAGGTGCGCAGGCTCCCGACGAGGTTGAAGGTGCCGTCGTTCTCGTGCGCCGGGCCGAGCAGGATCTGCTCGAGCGTCCCGTTCTGGGTGGTCTTGATGCGGGCGCCGCGCGGGAGCGAGGCATGGAAGGTCGCCATCCCCCAGTGGTATCCGGAGCCGGGGGCCTCGTACGCGCGCGCGAGCGGAGAGCCGACCATCACCGCGTCGGCGCCGCAGGCGAAGGCCTTGGCCACGTCGCCGCCGGTGCGCATGCCCCCGTCGGCGATGACCTTGACGTACTCGCCGGTCTCGAGCATGTGCTGCGAGCGCGCAGCCTGGACGTCGGCGATGGCCGTCGCCTGAGGCACGCCGATCCCGAGCACCCCGCGCGTCGTGCACGCCGCCCCGGGGCCCACCCCTACGAGCACGCCGACGGCGCCGGTGCGCATGAGGTGCAGGCCGGTCGAGTACGAGGCGCAGCCGCCGACGACGACGGGACAGGGGACCTCGTTGGTGAACTCCTTGAGGTTGAGCGGCTCGGAGCTCGTGGATACGTGCTCCGCCGAGATCACCGTCCCCTGGATGACGAGGATGTCGAGGCCGGCCTCGAGCGCGACCTCGTAGTGCTCGCGCACCCGCTGAGGGGTCAGCGAGGCGGCGCAGACCACGCCCTGATCCTTGATCTCCCGCACGCGCCGGGCGATCAGGTCGTCCCGCACGGGAGCGGCGTAGACGCGCTGCATCTCGGCCGTGGCCCGCTCGGGCGGCAGCTCGGCGATGCGGGCGAGCTCGGCGGCGGCATCCTCGTAGCGGGTCCATACGCCTTCGAGGTTGAGCACGGCGAGACCGCCGAGCGCGCCCATGTGCGCCGCCATCGCCGGCGAGACGACCCCGTCCATCGCCGCGGCGAGGATCGGTAGCTCGAAGCGGTAGGGACCGAGCGTCCAGGTGATGTCGATGTCGTCAGGGTCTCGCGTCCGCCGGGAAGGAACGATCGCGATGTCGTCGAATCCGTAGGCGCGGCGACCCTTCTTGCCTCGGCCGATCTCAACTTCCATGGCGTCATCCTATGGGTGGGGGCGGACTGACCGGCGAGCCTACCAACGACCGCCGCGGCCCCGAGCTCGCCGGCTGGACGCCGGACCTAAGGGACGGCGGGCTCCTCCACCTGCTCCACGCGCACCTCTGCGAGCAGGCGCTCGACCACCTTCGGGTCGACCACGCCCGCGCCGAAGTGCTGGGTCGACTCGGCCCCGCAGGCGGTGGCGAAACGCAGGCACTCCTCAGGCGTGTCGCCGCCGTAGCGCGCCGCGACGTAGCCGGCCAGGAACGCGTCGCCGGAGCCGACCGAGGAGACCGGTTCGAGCGCCTCGATGACCACGCGGCGCAGGCGGCGCTCGGGCTCGGCGCCGACCAGCGCCAGGCAGCCGGAGGACATGGTCATGACGGCCTCGCGCGCGCCGAGCTCGACGATCGAGCGCAGCGCCGCCGCGCGGTCGGAGTCGTCACCGAACTCGTGGCCCACGAGCTCCTCCGCCTCGGGCTCGTTGGGGCTCACGACGGTCGGCTCGGCCCGGGTGGCGAGCCGCAGCGGCTCCCCCTCGGCGTCGAGCACCGTGGTCACCCCGAGCCGGCCGACCTCCTCGACGAGGCGCGCGTAGAGCGACGGCTCGATCCCGCGCGGGAGGCTGCCCGAGAAGACGCACATGGCCGCGCCCTTGGCCAGGTAGAGGAGCTTGTCGACGAACAGGTCGAGCTCCGCCTCCGAGACGGCGGGGCCGCGCTCGTTGATCTCGGTCTGCTCGCCCGAGGTCGGGTCGACCACCGCCGTCGAGGTGCGCGACTCCTCGCGGATGCGCACGAAGTCGTTGAGGACCGCGTCGCCGGTCAGCTGCTCGATGATGCGCGTACCGGTCGAGCCGCCGGCCACGCCGGTGGCGATGACCGGCTGACCGAGCGCCTTGAGCGTGCGAGCGACGTTGACTCCCTTGCCGCCCGCCATCGAGGCCTGCTCGACCGCGCGGTGGCGGCGGCCGAGGGCGAAGTTCGGGACGGCGAGGGTCTTGTCGATCGCCGCGTTGAGGGTGACGGTGATGATCATGGTCGGCGGGTCGGCGGGCTCGAGAGCGGGCCTCGGTCGATACGCGGGGAGGTCGGCGGGAGATGACTCATTTGATCGGCGTCCGGCGCCGCCGGCGACTTCGCGCGCGCACCGTGGCCCCGACGATGGCGGTAACGACCAGCGAGGTCAAGGCCAGAGCCAGACCCGTGGGCGAGCGCAGGTCGGAGAACGGCTCAGGGGCGGGAACGGCGCTCGCGGTGAGAAGTGGAGCGCTCGAGAGCACCCGCGCGCCGTCACGAACCTCGAGCGTGCCGATGCGCCGCCCGGCTGCAAGCGGCCCCTCGATTTCCTCGGGCACGCGAACCCGGGTGGCCGGGGAGCGCCCGCGGCGGACGGTCGCGGTGAGCCCGCGCGGAGTGGCTACACCGACGGCCAGTTCGTCGCGGCCGTCGACGGGCCGGCGCGCTACCGACCGCCCGGGGACGGCCACGCGCACGCGGCGAAACTGGTCGAGCCCGAAGCGCAGGAGGTCGAGCGTGGACTGGTTGCGGGAGAGCTCGCTCGGGGCGCCGAGCACGACGCTCACCACCTCGGCCCCGCGGCCCTTGCCGGCGCCGACGAGCACGTAGCGGGCGCCTTGGGTATAGCCCGTCTTCACCCCCTCGACAAAGGGATAGGCGCCGACGAGGGTGTTGCGGTTGCGCACCGTGCGCCGGCGCTCGCCGCTGCGCAGCCGAGCCTGGGTGCGGTCCACGGTGGCGGCGAAGCGCGGATCGCGCAGGAGCACGCGCGCCAGCGAGGCGAGATCGCGCGCCGACGAACGATTGCGGCGGGAGTCGAGGCCCACCGGATTCGAGTAGCTCGTCGAGCGCAGGCCGAGCTCGCCCGCACGCCGGTTCATGTCGCGCACGAAGGCGCGCCGCGAGCTGGAGACGTTGGTGGCGATCGTGACCGCGGCGTCGTTCGCGCTCTCGAGCAAGAGCGCGGTCAGGAGGTCGCGCACGCGCATGCGCTCACCGGTCTCGAGGCCGATCTGCGACTCGATGGGCGCGGCCTCGTAGCGAGGCGCGGTGAAGACCTCCCGCGGACGGGCCCGCTCCATGACGAGCAGCGCCGTCATGAGCTTCGTGGTGCTCGCGATCTGGTGGCGCTCGTCAGCCCCGTCTGCGAGCAGGACCTCGCCCGAGCGGGCGTCGACGACGATCGCCGCCTTGGCGTCGGGATCCGGCCGCGGCACGCCGGCCGAGGCGGCGGGCGCGGCCGAGGCGGTCGCGAGCACGACGATCGCGACGAGGTCCGCCCGGGCGGCGAAGCGCCGCGCTCGAGCGGCCGAGGCGCTCATTCGCGCAGCCTGATCCTCTGGCCCGCGCTGAGCGCCTGTGGATCGAGCTGGGGATTGAGCTCCTGGATGCGCTCCACGCTGACCTCCTTGTCACCGGCTATCGAGCCGAGCGTGTCGCCGGCCTGGATCTTGTACGAACCCGAGCCGGTGGACCGCTCGCGCCGTCCGCGGCGGCCCTCGGAGCGCTCGCCCTGCCGCTCGGCGGAGGAGCTGGCACTGCCGGCGCTCTCGTTCGAAGCGCCGCCGGAGAGCGCCCCGGAGGTGATCAGGACGATCAACAAGGCGACCGCGAACACGCCCACGGCCACCGGAGCGAGCAGGCGCAGGTTGGGACCCGGGCTGTCCGGCATGGCGCGCATGGTATCCACGCGATCGGCGACGGGCCCCTCCCCGCGGTCGCAGACGAGCCTCGTGCGCTCAGCGCGAGAGCTCCCAGGTCTCCGCCCGGAGGTCCTCGGCGGCGGCTCGGGCCGCGGCCGCCGGGTCGCTCCCACTCGAGCGGTGCGCGTCGACGATGGAGCGCGAGGCGGTGACGAGGCCGGCGGCGGGATGCGGCGCGAAGGCCGGCCGCAGGGCGTCGACCTCGCCCCCCTGGGCGCCGACACCGGGAAGCAGGAAGACGGCGCGCGGCATGAGCCCACGCAGGCGGGCGAGCAGGTCGGGGCGCGTCGCGCCGGTCACCGCACCCACGGTCGAGAGGCCGCATTCGGCGATCGAGGCGCGTCCGAGCGAGTCCACGAGCTCCGCCAGGCGCTCGTGGAAGGGCGTCTCGGGCGCGGGACGATCCTGGAGCTCCGCCGCGCCCGGGTTCGAGGTGCGCACGAGGCAGAAGCAGCCCGCGCCGGCCGTCGCGGCCGCGTCGGCGAGCGGCTCGAGGGCGTCGCGGCCCAACAGCGGGTTGGCGGTGAACGCGTCGGCCCCGAGGCCGAGGACGGGACCGAAGGGGCCGGGCGTCTGCCCCACGAGGGCCTGCGCGTAGGCCCGGGCGGTGACCGGGACGTCGCCCCGCTTGCCGTCGGCGATCAGCAGCAGGCCCTCGTCGCGGGCGGCGGCCGCGACCGTCTCGAGGGCGCGCCAGCCGGCCCAGCCGAGCCGCTCGAAGCACGCCAGCTGGAGCTTGACGGCCACGCAGGCGGGCCCGGCCGCCTCGATGGCGGCGCGACAGTGGCGCTCGACCGCCGCGGCCGTGCGCTCGGCGACGGCGCCCGGCGCCTCGGGGAGCTCGCCCGGCGCGAGTGGCCAGAGGTGGGCCGGATCGGGGTCGAGCCCGAGCACGACCTGACTGCGGCGCTCGAGGACGAGCGCCGCCAGTCGGTCGGCGAAGTGGCGAGGGCCGGGGCTCTCGCCCGGCGGCGAGTCCAGCTCTGGGCTCTAGCTCTTGACGGACTTCTTGAGCGCCGAGCCGGCGCTGAAGCGCGGAACCTTGCTCGCGGAGATCTGAATCTTCTCGCCGGTCTGGGGGTTCACGCCCTGCCGGGCGCCCCGCTCGGCCACGGTGAACTTGCCGAAGCCGGTGAAGTTAACCTCGCCCCCGCGCGCGAGCGCGTCCTCGATCACCTTGAGCACGGCGTCCACCGCCTCGCCCGCGTCGTTCTTCGAAAGATCCGCCTCGGCGGCGACCTGATCGACTACCTCAGCCTTCGTCACGCGTTCCTCCTCTTGCGTCTGCTTCCCGATCCGGGTCCAACTCGGTCGCGGGGAAACTAACACCGCCGGTGGACGAGGGACGTGCGGGGCCCTCGCCCTCGGCGGAGCCCTGGCGGGCCCTCGCACCGAGCTCGAGCATCCGCTCCGCGGCCGAGACGACATCCTCGAAGGTCGCGGCGTCGGGTAGCAGCCGCCGCGGCTCACCCTCCGCGTCGTAGAGCAAGACACGCGGCGCGCGCTCGCGCTGGCGCCGGCGCGAGGCCGCGGCGACGCCCTCCGCGAGGCCGGCCAGGCGGGCCATGGTGCCGCGGCGCTCCTTCACCCCGAGCCCTCTCCGAGGTCGGCGAGCATCCGGCGGAGGTCGTAGCGCATGAGTGAGGAGAGGGTGAAGCGCCCGGCCACGACGGCCAGAGCCGAGCCCTCACCGCGGACCACGTAGACGGCGCCGGCCTGGGTCGCGATCTCGACCTCGGTGGGCGGCTCGCCCCGGACGGCGTCCGCGCCCTCGAGCACGGCGAGCGTCAGCTCCCGCAGGCGCTCCCCGAGGTCTCCGCGCTCTGGCTCCGCGGCGAGGAGCGAGCCGTCGGTGCCGAGGACGATCGCCGCGCGCACGTCGGTGGTCAGCTCGCTCAGGTCTCGCAGCGCCAGGGCGGGGGTGGATGCGGGCGGGCGCACGGGCGGCGAGAATACCCCTCGTGAGCCTGGTCAAGATCTCGTGGCTGGTGACCGTGGTCGTGTTCATCGTCGCCGCCGCACTCGTGTTCGTGAACGGCTACGTCGGCTACATGGTCGTGCTGCTCGCGGTCGCCGCCTCGGCGGCGGTGAACCTGCGCTAGGTGGTCGATCTCACCGTCCGTGCGTCCGAGGGCGTACGATGGGATCATCAGCCCGGCTCAGCGTCGGCGGGACGATTGGGCCGGCCCTGCGGGGAGGAGGCGTCGTCGGCGGGCGAGGCCTCGACCCGGAGGGCGGAGTCATCGCTCGAAGCCGCGTCCACCGACGCCGCCGCGCCGGCCTCGACTCCGCCGCGCTCGCCGGGTCGCACCGCGTCCTCGGGCTCGAGATGGATGAGCACGTCGGCTCCGCTGAGGCGGGCGCGGATGTCGCGCGTGAGCTCGTGAGCGAGCTCGTGCGCGCGCTCGAGCGAGGTCCCGCGCCGAAACTGGACGTGCAGGTCTACGTAGCGGTCGCTGCCCGCCCGCCGGGCCCGCAGGGCATGGAAGCCGGCGATCTCGGAGGTGCCCTGGCCCTCGAGAGCCTCGCGCACCCCCGCGAGCTCCTCGGCCGGCAGCGCCTCGTCGACGAGCACCCGCGAGGAGCGACTGACCAGGCGCAGGCCGGAGACCACGATCGCCGCCGCGACGAGCAGCGCGACGATCGGATCGATGCGCTCGATCCCTGACACCTCGACCGCCAGCAGTCCGCCGAGGACGCCGAACGAGGTCAGGGCGTCGGTGCGCAGGTGGGCCGCGTCGCCCTCGAGCGCCGGCGACTCGGTCGCCCTGGCGCGGCGGGCGAGGAAGGAGGAGACCGCGACGTTGGCCACCCCCGAGAACCCCATCACCGCGATCCCGACCCACAGTAGCTCGACCTCCGCCGGGACGAACAGCCGGCGCACCGACTCGAAGGCGATGATCGCCGCACCGGCGAGGATGAGGACGCCCTCGAAGGCGGCGGCCAGGTTCTCGACCTTGGCGTGGCCGTAGGGGTGGTCGCGATCGGCCGGAGCGCCCGCCTTGCGCACCGAGAGGAAGGCGACGATCGAGGCGATCAGGTCGATGCTCGAGTGGATCGCCTCGGTGAGGATGGCGATCGAGCCGGTGAGCACGCCGGCCACGAGCTTGAGCACGATGAGCGTCGAGTTCGAGACGATCGAGAGCGCCGCCGCGCGCGACTTCGGGCGGGTCCGCGAGCCCGCGCCGAGCACGGCGGCGCCGGACGAGCCGGCGGCCCGCAGGCCCTCGCTCGGGGCGCTCGGGGCGCCCGGGTCTCTCATGCCCCCCCTCCCCGTCCACGCAGCCACGCGGCCAGAGCCCGGGCCGCGCCGCCGCGGTGGCTGATCGCGTCCTTCTCCTCCGCGGTGAGCTCCGCCATCGTCCGCCCGTCGGGAATCTCGGCCGGGAGGAAGGCGGGGTCGTAGCCGAAGCCGCCCTGCCCTCGCGGGTGCTCGGCGAGGGTGCCCTCGCAGCGGGCCTCGAACAGCCGCGGCGGTCCGTCGTCGCCCGGGTCGGCGTAGGCCAGCGCGCACACGTAGGCCACGCGGCGGTCGCCGCCGGAGGGGATCTCGCGCAAGAGCTTGGTCAGGTTGTCCTCGTCGCTCGCGTCCTCGCCGGCGAAGCGCGCGGAGCGGACCCCCGGCGCTCCGCCGAGCGCGGCCGCCTCGATCCCGGAGTCGTCGGCGACCGCGGGGCGACCGCTGGCTCGCGCCGCCGCGACCGCCTTGAGCGCCGCGTTCGCGGCGAATGTCTCGCCGGTCTCGGGCGGCAGCTCGACCTCGGGGGCCAGTGGCTCGAGTGCCCAGGGCGCGAGCAGGGCTCGGAGCTCCCGGGCCTTGTGGGCGTTGCG
Organism: Thermoleophilaceae bacterium; assembly: GCA_013812485.1. Classification (GTDB taxonomy): domain Bacteria; phylum Actinomycetota; class Thermoleophilia; order Solirubrobacterales; family Thermoleophilaceae; genus JACCUC01. The sequence continues at coordinate 894 of JACCTJ010000337.1, read as the reverse complement.
GGAGGCCAGCACGAGGGCGGTGGGCACGGGACCGGAGGCGGTCGTCGCGCGGCTTCTCAGCCGGGCAGCCCGCCCGTGGCCTCGGCCTGGGCCGCGCGCAGGCGCTCGATCCCGGACGCAGCGAGCTCGAGGAGCGTGTCGAGCGAGGCGCGCGAGAGGGGCGTGCGCTCGGCCGTGGCCTGGACCTCGACGAGCCCGCCATCGCCGTCCATGACCACGTTGGCGTCGACCTCGGCCGTCGAGTCCTCGGAGTAGTCGAGGTCGAGCAGCGCCTCGCCGCCGACCATGCCGCACGAGATCGCGGCGATCGAGCCGTCGAGGGGCAGGCGGCTCAGCGATCCCTCCTCGACTAGCCGCGCCAGCGCGAGCTGGAGCGCGACGAACCCGCCGGTGATCGAGGCGCAGCGCGTGCCGCCGTCGGCCTCGAGCACGTCGCAGTCGATCCAGACCGTGCGCTCGCCGAGGGTCTCGAAGTCGATCACCCCGCGCAGCGCGCGCCCGATCAGTCGCTGGATCTCGACAGTGCGCCCGTCGGGGCGCCCCTTGGAGACGTCGCGGCGCTTGCGCTCGCCGGTCGAGGCGGGCAGCATCCCGTACTCGGCGGTGACCCAGCCGCGGCCCTGGCCGCGCATCCAGCGCGGCACCTCCTCGTCGACCGAGGCGGTGCAGATCACGCGCGTGCCGCCCTGCTCGATCAGCGCCGAGCCGGAGGCGCTGCGCATGAAGCCGGGGTGGATCGCCACCGCACGCAAGTCGCCCGGGGCGCGCCCGTCGTGGCGTGCGGCGGCGTCGCTCATCGCACCGTCTCCACCGCCGCCGCGGCGGCAGGGGCCTCGGCGCTGAGTTCCGCGCGGCGATCGGGGGGCGCGGCGGTCCGCACGGCCTCGACCGAGG
>JACCTJ010000296.1 GCA_013812485.1 Thermoleophilaceae bacterium | reverse complement strand
CGTAGTCCCAGGCCACGGGCCTGATCTCCTTCTCGGCGAAGTCGTGCGCGAGCTCGCGCAGGTCCTTCTGCTCGTCGGTGAGGCTGAAGTCGACCACGTCTGTCCCACTCCTTGTTCGCTGGCGGGGAGGGCGCTGCGACCGGAGGCGGACGCAACGCCGCGAGCCGTCGATTGACTGGTCAGTCAACGGGGGTCCACACAGGGTAGCGCGCGACGAGCACCGGCTGGCCCGCGGCGAGGAGCCGCTCGACATCGACGCCGAGACCGACCGCCAGCTGCGCGATCTCGGCGGCTGACAGTCGGCGTTGTTTAGGCCCGGGCGCTCCCCGGTTATGGTACCGCCATGGCCGAGGGACGCCGCTACGAGCTGGAGGAGCTGGTCAACCGACCGGGCACCTACTTCAACCCCCAGACCGAGGTCTTGGTCGTGGTCGACGACTCGCAGTCGCTCGACGCCGAGATCTTCAACATGGAGCAGTTCGAGGGAGCGGATTGGGTGCTCGTGACCGATGACGTGCCGGTCGACGAGCCGCGCCGCGACGAGCTGCTCGAGACCTTTCAGGCGCGCTACGGCGGCGAGCCGGGGCGTGTGGCCGGCGGGTCCGAGGAGGAGCCGGAGACCGAGGACGTGGACGGCGACCCGGAAGTGCTCGAGGAGATCGAAGAGCGCTGAGCGTTTGCTGGTGGGGTGGCGAGGCGGCGCTGACCCCCTCCCGCCGCGCGCGCGCATAGGCTCCGGTCGCCCATGCGACCCGTCTACTACCTGGGCATCTTCATCCCGGCGGCGGTCGTGCTCGAGCTGCTGGGAGCCCCGGCGCCGGCAGTGTTCGGAACGGCGGCGCTCGGGGTCGTTCCCACGGCGGCGCTGATGGGCCAGGCGACCGAGCAGCTCGCAGCGCGGACGGGGCCGGGAATCGGCGGGTTCCTGAACGTGACCTTCGGCAACGCGCCGGAGCTGATCATCGCGTTCTTCGCGCTGGTGGCCGGTCTCCAGGAGGTTGTCAAGGCCTCGCTGATCGGATCGATCATCGGCAACGTACTGCTGGTCCTCGGCGCGTCGATGTTCGTCGGCGGCCTGCGGCGCGACAAGCAGACCTTCAGCCGCACTGCGGCGAACGCGCAGGCGGCGATGCTGCTGCTCGCGCTGGCGGCGCTCGTCCTGCCCGCGATCTTCCAGCTCGTCAACGGCGGCGGCCTGCCGGGGGTCAGCGAGGAGCGCGTGAACTTCGGGACCGACGTCGAGCGCCTCTCCTTCGGCGTCGCCATCATCCTGCTCATCTCCTACGCGGCGGGGCTCTACTTCTCGCTCAAGTCGCACAAGGCGGTCTTCAACCCCTACGTCGAAGAGGATGAGGAGAGCAAGGAGGAGCACTGGACGATCCGCAAGTCGGTGATCCTGCTGGCGATCGCGGGCGTGCTCGTCGGCGTGATGAGCGAGGTGCTCGTCGGCTCGATCACCGAGACCGCCGAGCTCATCGGCCTGTCCGAGTTCTTCATCGGGGTGTTCATCGTGGCGATCGTCGGCAACGCGGCCGAGCACTGGGTCGCGGTGCTGGTGGCCGCGAAGGACAAGATGGACCTGGCGGTGAACATCGCCATCGGCTCGAGCGCCCAGGTCGCCCTGTTCGTGGCGCCCGTACTGGTGCTGGTATCGTTCCTCGTCGGCCCGGAGCCGATGGCGCTCGTGTTCAACGGCTACGAGCTCGGCGCGCTGCTGTTCGCGGTCCTGATCGCCAACCTCGTCACGCAGGAGGGCGAGTCGAACTGGTTCGAGGGCGTGCAGCTGCTCTCGCTGTACGCGGTGCTGGGTCTGGTCTTCTACTTCGCCTGACGGCGCGCCAGCTCCGCCAGCGCACGCGCCGTCGTGCGCGCCATCCGCAGCAGCACGTCGCGGTCCACGTGCGCCAGCGTGTCGCAGGGCAGGTGGTAGCAGGGGTCGCGGGGCCTGCCCCCCGGCCCGGGCTCGGTTGCTCCCGTGTAGAGCCCGTTCACCGGCACGCCGACCCGCTCGAACGCCGAGTGGTCGGAACGGTTGCCGGTCAGCACCTCCCGCTCCGGTCCCGGGTACAGCTTGCGCAGCAGCCGGCCGAGCGCCCGCTCGCCATCGGAGTAGATCGCCGGCACCGCGTTTGGCGAGCCGACCATGTCCAGGTTGAGATAGGTGGCGATGGTCCGGCGCTCGTCCTCAGACAACTCGCGCACGTAGCGGCGCGATCCGACCAGCCCCTCCTCCTCCCCCGCCCAGAAGCCCAGCCGGACGCGGCCCGGCGGCCGCGGGCCGAACGTCCTCGCCACCTCCAGGAGCGTGGCCACGCCGGAGCCGTTGTCGTTGATCCCGGGGCCGGCCGGCACCGAGTCGAGGTGCCCGCCGGCCATGGCCACCGGGCCGCTTGCCGGGCCGATCTCGGCGATCACGTTCCGCGTGGTGCCGGCCGTGGTGACGGCGTTCACGGTCAGCTGCACGCGGTCGCCGTCGCGCGCGGCCACGTCCTTGCGCATCATCACCACGGGCAGCCCGAGCCGCGCGACCGCAAGCGTGGCGAAGGCCACGCCGCGGCCGGAGGTGGACGTCTGGACCGCGAGCGCGGTCGCGCCCGCCCTGCGCGCGTTGACCGTCTTGCGCCACAGGAAGCAGTTGCCGAATCCCGTGAAAGCAACGTTGCCGGGGCTCAACCCCTCGAAGTCCGCGGCCTGGCAGCCATCGTCCGCCGCCCGCAGCGGGCCGTCGACCCGGCCCGCGGCCGAGTAGCCCGGAACACGGAAATCGCGGATCGGCTCGAGCGTGCTCGCCCCCACGGTCAGCGTCGCTAGCGAGCGCTCGCGCCACAGCGCCATCGGCACCTCCTGCACGCGCACGCGCCATCCGGCGCCGCGCAGCACACCGGTCGCGTACTGCACCGACGCGGTATAGCCCGGCGTGCCCGCGGCGCGCTCGCCGCCCTCCGCCACCGCGATCCGCTCCAGCGCCGCGAGGTGCTCCACGAGCCCGCGCTCGGTGATCGGCCGCGGCGGCGGCGGCAACCGCTCGGGCTTCGGATCGTCCGAGTCGCAGCCGGCCGCCAGGGCCAGCGCCGCCAACCCGGCGAGGAGCAGGAGTCGCGCCGCGATGCGG
>JACCTJ010000282.1 GCA_013812485.1 Thermoleophilaceae bacterium | reverse complement strand
GCCGTTCATGCCGCGCACCACCCGCCGACCGGCCAGAGGCACGAGATCGACCTCGCGCTCGTCTCCGGGCTCGAAACGCACCGCCGATCCCGCGCTGACCGATAGACGCATCCCGTAGGCGGCCGGGCGCTCGAAGCGAAGCGCCGGGTTGACCTCGAAGAAATGGAAGTGGCTGCCCACCTGGATCGGACGGTCGCCGACGTTAGCCACGCGGACGGTGGTCACCGCGCGATCCTCGCTCTCGGGCAGCTCACCGTCGGCGCAGATGATCTCGCCTGGTCGCAGGACTCATCTCCCCCGCGTGCGCTGAGCCGTCGAGCCTGGCCAAGGATCGCTCGGCGCGTGCACTCAGGAGATCGGGTCGTGGACGGTCACCAGCTTGGTCCCGTCGCGGAAGGTGGCCTCCACGGCCACCTCGGTGACAAGCTCGGGTACGCCGTCCATCACGTCCTCTGCGGCCAGGATCGTCGCGCCGAGGCTCATCAGGTCCGCGACGCTCCGGCCGTCACGCGCGCCCTCCATGATCTCCGCCGAGATGAGGGCGACCGCCTCCGGGTGGTTCAGCCTCAATCCGCGCTCGAGGCGGCGCCGCGCCACCTCGGCCGCGGTGAAGACCAACAGCTTTTCCTGCTCGCGTGGCGAGAGTCGCACCGTCGCTTCCTTTCGCGGGGTCGAATCTGCGGATCGGCGGCCTTGCGGTCGGCGCACGATCTTAATCGCGCACCGTCCGTTCCCGCTGTACGGCGGGAGGATGTTCGCCGCCGAAACTTGGCCCGCGGTCCAAGGACTGAGGCGCGCGCCTGGTGGAAGGTTATTCCTAAGCTCCTTACCCTTACCCCAAGAGAGGCGACGACGAGAATGGCAGCGACCACCACCCCCACCAAGCCCGCCGGTACCCCAACCCGCAGGTTCGGCAAGTGGACCGACAACGCGATGCTCGAGGACTACTCGCTGCGCTACGCGCCGAGGTCCTTCCGCACCTGGAGCTCCCTCGTGGTGGCCTCCGCCGCCCTGGGCGGGATCGCCTACCTCGTCGACTTCGCGATCGGCGCCTCGATCGCGGTGAGCGCCGGGTTCACCAACGCGATCCTCGCGATCCTGCTCGCCGCCGTCACGATCTTCATCACCGGCATACCGATCGCCTACTACTCAGCCAAGTACCACATCGACATGGACCTGCTGACCCGCGGTGCGGGGTTCGGCTACCTCGGGTCGACGCTCACCTCGCTGATCTACGCGAGCTTCACGTTCATCTTCTTCGCGCTCGAGGGAGCGGTGATGGGGCAGGCGCTCACCCTCTTCCTCGGCATCCCGCTGTGGCTGTCGTATCTCATCGCCGCCATCGGGATCATCCCGCTCGTCATCTTCGGCATGACGCTGCTGGCGAAGTTTCAGCTCTGGACGCAGGTCATATGGCTCGTCCTCTTCGCCGCCCCCTTCGTGGCCATCCTCGTGCAGGACCCAGGCGTCTTCAGCGCCTTCACCTCCTTCGGCGGCGAGTCGCCGAGCGGCTCGGCGTTCTCGCTGATCGCGTTCGGCACGAGCGCCGGCATCGCCCTGTCGCTGATCGCGCAGATCGGCGAGCAGGTCGACTACTTGCGCTTCATGCCCGACAAGACCGAGGAGAACTCCCGCAGCTGGTGGGCCGCCGTGCTCTCGGCCGGCCCGGGGTGGGTGGTGCTCGGCGCCATCAAGCAGATCGGCGGAGCGTTCCTCGCCTTCTACGTCATCACCCGCACCGGCGCGGCCGACGAGCTCGGGCTAGTGGTTCATCCTGCAATTTCGCGCCCAGGCAGGGTATCCGGTCGCTGCTCTTGAAGTCCTTGCCGACATGTTCGGCGAGGATGGGGGTCGGCGATGGCTGTGGCGGGCGTGGGCAAGCGGTTGGAGCTCGGCGGCGAGGAGCGGCTCGAGCTCGAGCGGATCGTGCGGGCGGCCAGCTCTGAGGTTCGGATGGTCGAGCGCGCGCGGATCGTGCTGTGCGCCGCTGAGGGGCTGACTGCGGCGACGATCGCCGAGCGGGTTGGCTGCGCGGAGCGCACGGCGAAGAAGTGGCGCGGGCGCTTCGCAGAAGCGGGAATCGAGGGGCTTGACGACGCGCCGCGTCCGGGGCCTCCGCTGAGGCACGGCCCCGAGACCAGGGCGCTGCTGATCGCCAAGGCGTGCACGCGCCCGCCCGACACACCCGAGCGAGCGCGGCAGGAGCGCTGGACCTACGAGCAGCTGGGCGAGGCGGTCGGGATGTCGGGCTCCCAGGCGCACGTGATCCTCTCGCGCGCTGAGATCAAGCCGCACCTGACCGAGTACTGGATCATGAGCGACTTCTCCCAGCCGGAGTTCGAGCAGCGCTGCGCGGAGATCTGCGGCCTGTACGTCGACCCGCCCGAGAACGTGCTGGTTGTCTCGATCGACGAGAAGACCGGCATCCAGGCCAAGGCGCCGACCAAGCCCGACAGCCCGCCCGGCGCCGGACGCCCCGCCCGGCGCGAGCACGAGTACACCCGCAACGGCACCCAGTGCCTGTTCGCGGCGCTGAAGGTCCACCACGGCGACGTGCTGGCGATGCCCTCAAAGACCCGCAATCGCTTCGACCTGATCCGCTTCCTCGACCACCTCGACTCAGAGATCCCCGTCGTCGAGGGCCAACAGATCGTCGCGATCAGCGACAACCTCTCCACGCGAGGCACCCAGGAGGTCCAGGACTGGCTGAAGGCCCATCCGCGCTGGAGCTTTCAGTTCACTCCGACCCACGCCTCGTGGCTGAACCAGGTCGAGATCTTCTTCTCGATCCTCTGGCGCCGGCTGCTCAAGCACGGCAGCTTCACCAGCGAGCGGGACCTCGCCGAGCAGATGCTCGCCTACGTCGAGACCTACAACCAGACCGCCAACCCATTCAAGTGGACCTACGCCGGCAAGGTCCTCGAAGCATAAGTGCACGGATCAGCAGGATGAACCACTAGCGCGTTACGATTCGCTACCCCATTCACCGACGCCGAGCGGTGACCTTCAATGGCTGTCGATCTCGTGAAGATGACACCATCCGCAAGCCCTGCTTTCCTCCCCGCCGTGTGGCTCCAGGCGGTTGGTGGATCCCCGACCCCGCGCAGGTGAGCCTGCCAGCGCAGCGAAGCTAGTCGGATAGATGAGCGCTAACACCTACCTTCCGCTCGCCGCAGGACTTGCGGCGGCGCTCATCGTGCTGTGCCTCGTATGGGCGACGAGGCGGGCCGGCGCCCTCTTGCGCAAGCGTAGAGCCGAGCGGCGAGCGTCGCGCGCCCAGTCGTCCGCGCGGAAGCCGGGACCAAAGCGCGCTTTGGTGGTGGCGGCGATCGCGAGCACGGTTGCCTTGGCCGCGGCCGTGGCGCTCGCCGTCTCCGACCGCCAGGCGCCTGGCTCGGTCATGACCGGCTCGGAGGAGGCCACGGTCCCGACCGCCTCCACTCCCCCGCCGCCGTGTCCTGCGCTTCGACCGCTGAACAACGGTGGTAAGCGTGAGCGTCGCAAGCCCGCGCGAGTCGCCGTCGCCGTGGTGAACGCGGCAGGGGTGCAGGGGCTCGCGGCAAGCAAGTCGCGCGTCCTGCGGCGCAAGGGCTTCAAGGTCAGGGGCACGAGCACCGCTCCGACCCAGCGCACGGAGTCGGTCGTCTTCTTCGCAAAGGGCAAGGCGCGCGGCGCGCGCATGGCCGCACGAGCCCTTCGGATCCGCTCGCGGGAGCCTGATGACCAGCAGGTCGACGCGTCGGGCCAGGGGGCAGATGTCATCGTGGTGCTCGGTACGGACGAGGCCGGCAC
>JACCTJ010000213.1 GCA_013812485.1 Thermoleophilaceae bacterium | reverse complement strand
GGGCGGGTACGCGTGAGACGAGGCCGCACGAAGGAGGAGGACGATGAGCCACCGCAAGTACTCGCTCGGCACCTACGAGGAGATGTGTGCCGCGCACGAATGGGACGTGCCTGAGCGCTACAACATCGCGGTCGACGTGTGCGACAAGCACCCGCGCGAGAAGCGCGCCATGGTCTGGGAGGACTGGCAGGGGACCGAGCGCCGCGTGGACTGGGGCGAGCTTCAGGATCTCTCGAGCAGGTTCGCGAACGCACTCGAGGCTCACGGCGCCGAGCGCGGCGACCGCGTGGCCACGCTGCTGCCCTCCCTGCCGGAGACCGCCGCCGTCTTCATCGGCACCTACAAGGCGGGGTGCATCCTGCTCTCGATGTCGGTGCTCTACGGCGACGACGGGATCGAGCACCGCCTACGTGACTCGCAGGCCAAGGTGATCGTGACCGACGCGGCGAACCGTCACCGGATCCCCGGCGGCCTGGCCGAGGTGACCTTCGTGCTCGACTCCGGGCAGGGCTCGCCCGACGGGGGCGCCGGCGAGTCGAGCGACCTCGACCTCGCCGCCGAGCTCGAGCGAGCCTCCGATCGCTATGACACGGTCGACACCGCCGCCGACGATCCCGCCCAGCTCTACTACTCCTCGGGCACCACCGGCCTGGCCAAGGGGATCCTCCACGCCCATCGCTACCTGCTGGCCCACGAGGAGTTCGAGTTCTGCCACGACGTGCGCGACGGCGAGCTCTTCCATGGCATGGGCGAGTGGGCCTGGGCGGCGGGGATCTGCCCGCTGCTCGGGCCGTGGCGCTACGGCGCCACGCAGCTCGTCTTCGCCCGCAAGGGCGGCTTCGACCCCGAGGAGCAGCTCGCCTTCCTGTCGAAGCGCGGGGTGGAGAACGTCTTCACGACGCCGACCGCGCTGCGCTCGATGACGGCGATCGCGGACGCAGGCCAGCGGTTTCCGCTGGGGCAGCTGCGGATCGCGTGCTCGGCCGGCGAGCCGCTCAATCCCGAGGTCATCCGCTGGTTCCGCGAGCAGTACGGGATCACCGTGCTCGACTACTACGGGCTCACCGAGAGCTACCCGCTGTGCGGCAACTTCCCCACCGTCGAGGTGCGCGAGGGCTCGATGGGCCTACCGATGCCGGGGTGGGACGTCGCCATCCTCGACGAGGACGAGCAGCCGGTTCCGGCGGGCCAGCGCGGCGAGATCTGCCTGCGCGCTCGCTCCAATCCCCACTACCCGATCGGCTACTGGAACCGGCCCGAGGACACCCGAGAGGAGTTCGGCGGCGACTGGTTCCACACCAAGGACGCCGCCCAGGCCGACGAGGACGGCTACATTTGGTACGCGGGTCGCGCCGACGACGTGATCATCTCGGCCGGCTACCGAATCGGCCCGTTCGAGGTCGAGTCGGCGTGCGTCGAGCATCCGGCCGTACGCGAGGCGGCGGCGATCGCCGCGCCCGACGAGCGGCGCGGCTCGATCGTCAAGGCGTTCGTGGTCCTCGCCGACGGCTACGAGCGAACCGACGAGACGGCCGAGGAGATCAAGCGCTTCGTGCGCGAGCACCTCTCCGCCTATGCGTATCCGCGCGAGATCGAGTTCGCCGACGACCTGCCGAAGACGCTGACCGGCAAGATCCGGCGGGTGGAGCTGCGCGAGGCCGAGCAGGAGCGGCGGGCCGCCGGGCCCGGGGCCGCTTAGGGATCCGCGCGGGTTCTTGCCGGGGCCGGCTGTCCGACTGCCGCCTCGTGGCCGCCGCCACGCGGCTCGAGCCTCGCTAGGGTCGCGCAGGGCATGGCGCGCCTGCTACAGCTCCTGGTCGTCGCGCTCGTGCTGGGCCTCGCGGGGTGTGGGGACGGCCGACCTGACGATCGCGTGGTCGCGCTCGGCGAGGAGCGGTCGGAGTTCGCTCGCGGCGGCTGGCGGACCGATTTCTCCCGTCACACCGTGCCGCTCGAGGAGATCCGGACCGGCGGGCCCCCGCGCGACGGAATTCCCCCGATCGACAAGCCGCGGCCCGTGGATCAGCTCGCCGCCGAGCGCTTCCTCTCGGAGCGCGAGCCGGTCATCGCGGTCGAGGTCGGGGGGGCGGCGCGCGCCTATCCGGTGCGGATACTCGTCTGGCACGAGATCGTCAACGATCGGCTCGGCGGCCGGGCGATCGCGGTCACCTACTGTCCGCTGTGCAACTCGTCGCTCGTCTTCGACCGGCGCGTCGGCGGGCGTCAGCTGAGCTTCGGGAGCACGGGCAATCTGCGCCGTTCGAACCTGGTGATGTGGGATCGCCAGACCGAGTCCTGGTGGCAGCAGCTCAGTGCGGCGGCGATCGTGGGCGAGCTCGCGGGTGAGCGCCTGCGCCCGCTGGCGGCCCAAACTGTGAGCTGGGCGCAGTTCAAGCGCCGTCATCCTGACGGCGACGTTCTCTCGCGCGACACCGGGGCGGAGCGCGACTACGAGCGCAACCCCTACCTCGGCTACGACGAGCCGGCAAGCCGGCCGCACCTTTTCCGGGGACGGGTCGACGAGCGGCTCGCGCCCAAGGAGCGGGTCGTCGCGCTGCTCGACGCGGCGCCGCCGGTCGTCGTGCCCTTCGCGCGCCTACGCCAGGATTCCGCAGTGGAGGTGGACGCCGGCTCGACGCCGGCGGTGGTGCTCTACGAGCCGGGTGTGGCTTCGGCGATCGACGCCGACTCGGTCGCGCGGGCGGAGGACGTCGGCAGCGCTGGGGCCTTCGACCGACGCGTGGGCGGGCGCGCACTGTCGTTCGCCCGGCGGGGGAACGTGTTCGTCGACCGCGAGACGGAATCGAGCTGGGACGTGACCGGAAGGGCCGTGGGCGGCCGGATGCGAGGGACGCGACTGCGCCCGCTGCGCCACGACGAGCCGTTCTGGTTCGCGCTCGCGGCGTTCGTGCCCGAGGCACGGATCGCCGCGCCACGGTAGGCGAGGTGGTTGTCGTGGATCGCTACGCGAGGGCAGGGACGGGACGGCCACCGCCCACGGGTGCGTCGAGCCAGGCGTCGAGGGTAAGCGTGTCGCCTGCAGCGGCGAGCAGGTTCCGGCTGGTGTGGGAAAGGATGCTCACTGGGACCGAGGCGACTCGCTCGACGGTCTCGCGGTTGGACGCCTCGAGCGGATCCGGTCGCGCCGGCCACGGAGTCATGACGACTCCGGCGAGCGTGAGCCCCGCGGCCCGCGCGGCCTCGACGGTGAGCAGCGCGTGGTTGATGGTCCCGAGACCGGGACGGGCGACCACGATCACCGCGAGGGCGAGCTCGGCGGCGAGATCGCGGATCAGGTAGCTCGGGGTCAGTGGCACCATCAGTCCTCCGACGCCCTCGACCACGAGAGCGTCGGCCTCGGCGCCCGCTGCCCTCGCCGCCCTCACGAGGCGCGAGGGGTCGATCGTCGTGTCGGCCCGCTGCGCGGCGTGGTGGGGCGAGGCGGCCGGACCGAAGCGGTAGGGAGCGACGTCTTCGGGAGACTGGTCGGCGCTCGCAACCGAGGCCAGGAGCTCGTGATCGCCCGGGCATGCGCCCCTGAGCTCGTCGAGCCCGGTGACCACCGGCTTGAAGGCGGCGACGCGCTCGCCGCGCGCCGCCAGCGCCGCACAGATCGCCGCGCTCACGACCGACTTCCCGACGTCGGTGTCGGTGCCCGTGACGAAGAGGCCGCGCACGTGCGCCTCAGGCCGCCGGGCGCAGCGCCGCGAGCGCTGCGGTCGCCGCGGCGGACCCGGTCGGCGCGGGCGCTGCCGCCCTCCTCGCGGGCCGCGATGCCTC
>JACCTJ010000211.1 GCA_013812485.1 Thermoleophilaceae bacterium | reverse complement strand
TCGAGGCCGAGCTGCGCGTCGAGCGCCGGGCGGCCGAGCGTGAGGAGCGAGAGCGCGCCGAGCGAGCCGACCGCCACGCCCGCCTCGTCGCCCGGATCGCCCGCGACGCCGCGCTGGCCGAGGCCGCCGAGCGGGCCGCGAGGGCGCTCGCCGGCGCCGAGGCAAGCGTGGGCGCTCGCCGCGCCGCGCTGGCTGCCGAGCTCGAGGCCGGTGCCGCCCTCGGCGAGCGCACGGCCGCCGAGCTGCGCTCCTGCGCCCGCGAGGAGGCCGACCTCCAGACCCGCCTGCGCGCGGTGACCGAGGCCCTGACCGGTGCCGAGGTTCGCGCCGAGCGCGCCCGCGACCGCGCCCGGGAGCGCAGCGAGGAGCTCGCCGGGCTGGCGGCTCGCCTGGGCCTCGAGCCCGCGGATCCCGCCCTGGGCGCGCCCGAGGAGCCGCTCGCGCCCGAGCGCCGCGCCGAGCTCGACGCGCGGCTCGAGCGCCTCGCCCGGCGGCGCGAGCAGCTCGGGCCGGTCAACCCGCTCGCCGGAGAGGCCTACGCCGAGGCCCTCGCCCACGTCGAGGAGCTCGAGACCCAGCGCGGTGATCTCGAGACGGCGCTCGCCGAGCTCGAAGCGCTGATCCGCGACATCGACCGCCGCATCCGCGAGAGCTTCGAGTCGACCTTCGAGGCCGCGGCCCAGAACTTCGAGGAGCTCGCCGCGTACCTCTTCCCCGGGGGACGGGGCCGGCTGCGACTCGTGCGCGCCGACGGCTCGGAGTCCGGGGTCGACGGCACCGGCGCCGAGTCCGACTCGGATGCGGACACCGGCCCGGACGAGGGCGCCGACCCCGCCCCCCGCGACGACGAGCCCGGCGTCGAGGTCGAGGTCACCCCGGCGGGCAAGGCCACCCGCCGCCTGTCGCTGCTCTCGGGCGGCGAGAAGTCGCTCGTCGCGCTCGCCTTTCTGTTCGCGGTCTTCCTCGCCCGGCCCTGTCCCTTCTACATCCTCGACGAGGTCGAGGCCGCGCTCGACGACCTCAACATCGATCGCTTCCTCGAGCTCCTGCGCCGCTACTCCGACCGCGCGCAGTTCATCGTCGTCACACACCAGAAGCGGACGATGGACGCGGCCGATCGCGTCTACGGCGTGAGCATGGGCGCCGACGGCGTCTCGAAGGTCGTCTCCCGGCGGCTGCGCGGGGCCAGCGCCGCGTCCGGCTCTGCGGAGGGCGAGAGGCCCGAGGCCGAAGCCGCTTAGCGCACGACCCGGGCGGTCCTGCCGAGCCCGCCCCGACGGCGCCGTCCCGCGCGCCGGCGCGCCGCGGAACTGCGCCCCGCACCCCCTATCCTGGCGCGCCCATGGCCCGAACCTGGCCCGAGCTCTTCCTGACCACCGACGCGCCCGATGGCGGTCCGCCGCCCGCCGGGGCGGACGCCGAAGCCGCCGCCGAGCCCCGCGGCCGCTTCTTCCGCCGCCTGCGCGACAATCTGCGCAAGAGCCGCGAGGCCCTCGGCGCCGAGCTCGAGGCCTCAGTCTTCCAGCGACTCGACGAGGAGGCCTGGGAGCGGCTCGAGGAGACGCTGATCTACGCCGACCTCGGCGCCCAGACCACGGCATCGATCGTCGAGCGTCTCGAGCGCGAGGCCGGGGCCGGCGAGCTCGCGGGCGGCGCCGACCTCACACGGCGCCTGCGCGAGCTGCTGGCCGAGGCCGCACGCGTCGGCGACGACCACATCGACCTGCGAGCCCAGCCGACGGTGATCCTCTGCGTGGGGGTCAACGGCACCGGCAAGACGACGACGATCGGCAAGCTCGCCTGGCATCTGCGCCACGAGCTCGGCCGCTCGGTGCTCGTGGCCGCGGGCGACACCTTCCGCGCCGCCGCGGTCGAGCAGCTCGCGGAGTGGGCCGAGCGCTCGGGAGCCGACATCGTCCGCGCCGCGCAGGGCTCGGACCCCGGCGCGGTCGCCTACGACGCCGTCGAGGCCGCCCGCGCGCGCGGACACGACGTGGTGCTCGTCGACACCGCCGGGCGCCTGCACACCCAGGACCACCTGATGGAGGAGCTCGCGAAGGTCCGGCGGGTGATCGAGAAGCAGCTTCCCGGCGCTCCCCACGAGACGCTCCTGACCATCGACGCCACCACCGGCCAGAACGGCCTGCGCCAGGCCCAGCTCTTTCGCGAGGCCGTCGAGGTGGACGGGATCATCCTCACGAAGCTCGACGGCACCGCCAAGGGCGGGATCGCGCTGGCCATCGCCCAGGAGCTCGGGGTGCCGGTCAAGCTGATCGGCATCGGCGAGGCGATCGAGGACCTGCGCCCCTTCGATCCCGACGACTTCGCGCAGGCGCTGCTCGGGGGCTGAGGGCCGGCGCCGAGCAGAAATCCTCGCCGTCTAGCGTTTCGCGGGGTCGCCCTCGCCCTGATGCAGACGCCGGGTCTCGCGCCGAGGCAGTGGCGTTCGCGGGGTGACCACTTGACCGGGCTCGGTTACGGTCGGGCGGCGGCGAGTAGCTCGTCGAGCGAGCTTTCCAGGTCGGAGCCGAGCGCGTCGGCGTCCGGCAGCTCCAGCGCGTCGGCGTAGACGCCAAAGCAGGCTCGCCCGGCGACGGTGACAACGCCGATCGACAGCGCGTGGCGGCTGGCGAGCGGCACGGCCGAGTGGACCTCCCGCAACCGCCAGCCGCGCAGGTAGCGCGGCACGGCCGGGCCCGGCATGGTGGAGATCGTGAGGTTGAACAGCCGCGGGTGGGCGAATGCTTGCGCGAGCGCCCACTGCACCGGACCCGGGGTGCGCGCGACGGCGCGCAACGCGGCGTCCAGCTCTTCGGCCTCGCCGTCGCGCTCACGCTGTGCGGTGGCACGGTTGATGCGCTCCAGGCGCGCGACCGGGTCGGGCTCGTCGCAGGGCAGGTCGATGAACAGGAATGAGATGCGGTTGCCGCTCCCCGCCGAGTCGGTGTGCGAGCGCACGTCCGCGGGGACCATGACCTTCAAGGGCTGCGGCGCCTCCCCCCGACGCTCGGCGAAGCGCCGCAATGCGCCGGCGCAGGCGGCGAGCACCACGTCGTTCGGCGTCACGCCGAAGCGGCGCCTGAGCACGCGCAGGTCATCGATGGAGCGCGTGACGCGGACGTGGTGGCGCTCGCCGGATCCGGCATGGTTGAAGGGCGAGCTGGGTGCCGGCGGCAGAAGTGTGTGCGCCAGCGTGCGCGCCCCCCGACCTACGGCGCCGGGCAGCCCGAGCAGGCGCGCGGGGGAGCTCGCCAGCCGCAGCGGCGCGAGCGCGAGCGCGGCGCCGTCGGCGGCGCGGTCCACCAGGCCGCGCGCGAGTCGCTCGCCGCGCGAGGGAACGGGAGCCGGGGACCACCCGGCGTCCTCGTCCGGGCTCGCCCCGCCCGAGGCATCGGCCCCGGAATCGAAGAGAAGCTCGCCAAGCTCCGCCACGGCCATGCCGTCGACCATGCAGTGGTGCATCTTGCCAACGAGCGCGAGGCCTCCCTCGGGAAGCGCGTCGGCGATCCAGATCTCCCACAGCGGCCGGTCACGCGCCAGGGGAGAGGAGAGGATCGTGTCGACGAGGACGGTCAGATCCTCACCGTCCGCGCGACGCAGGTGGGCAGCGGCGTCGAAGCCGGCATCGTCGACCCAGATAGGATCATGGAGCCCCAACGGCACGCCGGCGAGCCGTTGCCGGTAGCGCGGCGCCCAGCGAAGCCGCCCGGCGATGTGCTCGAAGAGCTCGGGAAACGCCGGTCGGGAACCGTTCTCCGGCGGGTCGAACACCGCTACCCAGCCCACGTGCATCGGCGCCGAGGGACCCTCGACGGCAAGAAAGGAAGCATCGAGTGCTGACAGGCGCTCGTGAGCCACGGTCTCGACCTACCCGGACCCCTCGCCGAGCAGTCGCCGTTCTCCGGGCAACGCGGACCGTGCCACGTCGCTCCCGATCGTCGTGCAGAGCGGAAGCGTGGGCGTTCGTGGAGTCGGCTGCCCGAGGTGGTGATCGAAGCAGCGGTACAGCACACGGCGGCGGGCGCCGATGACCTCGGCCAGGCCGCCCTCGCTCTCGACGGTCACGCGCGCGCGACTCTCATGCGCCAGTTCTCTTCACCTCCGCTGCTCGTTCATTTCCCCTCGTCCAACCCCCAGTCGACGATGACTGCGCCCCAGGTGAAGCCGGCTCCAAACGCCGCCAGGAGGAGCCTCTGACCCGAGGCGAGCGTGCCGTCGGCCTGGGCCTCGGCGAGAGCGATCGGGATCGTGGCCGCGGACGTGTTGGCGTACTCCGCGATGTAGTCGAGCACGCGCTCGGTGGGTAGCCCGAGCCGCTCGCCGACGGCGCGCAGGATGCGTCGGTTCGCTTGGTGATAGACGAAGAGGTCGATGTCCTCGGCCTCGATGCCCGCCCCCGCAAGCGCCTCCCCGGTCACCTCGCTGAGACGGGCGACGGCGTGCTCGAAGGTCTCCCGCCCCTTCATTTCGAGCGTGGCCTCACGATGCGCAAAGATCAGGTCCGCTTGCCCGCCGTCCGCGCGCAGCACGGGAGCGCTCACCCGACCCGGCGGGTCGGTCGCCGTCATCACGACCGCGCCGGCGCCGTCGCCAAAGAGACCCGCGGTGCGCTTGTCGTCGGGGTCGAGATACTGGAAGAGCGCGTCGGCGCCGATCACGAGCACACGCTCCGCCGCGCCGGTCTCGATCTGCCCGCGCGCTACGGCGACACCCGCGACGAAGCCCGTGCAAGCCGAGCCTACATCGAACGCCCCCGCACGCAGGGCACCGAGCTCGGCGGCCACCAGCGGTGCCGCGTCCGGAGTGATGTGGTCCTTGGTCGTGGTCGCGACGAGGACCAGGTCGACGTCGCCCGGGTCGAGCGTCGCCTCGGCCAGGGCGGCGCCGCCGGCCTTCACGGCTATGTCGATCAGCCGCTCCCCGGGAGCGAGGACGTGGCGCCGGCTGATGCCGGTGCGCTTGGTGATCCACCCCCCTTCCACCCCGAGCCGCTCCTGGATCGG
>JACCTJ010000155.1 GCA_013812485.1 Thermoleophilaceae bacterium | reverse complement strand
CGGCTCGAACGTTGACCTGCATCGTGTCGGGGCGCTCGTCCTCCTGGTTGTCCAGGACGACCCAGGCGTAGGCCGAGATCGCGGTGACCAGGACGGTCGGGATGGCCACCCAGACGATCTCGAGGCGAACGTTTCCGTGGATCGGCTGCCCGTCGCCCTCGTCGCCGGGCCGCGCGCGGAATCTGACGACGGTATAGATGACGACCGTCATGACCAGGACGAAGATCGGCACCGAGATGATCAGCAGGACGTCGTAGAGCAGGTCGACGTCGCCCGCGGCCGTCGAGGCGGGCTCAGGGAACCAGTCGATAAGGAGCGCCACGGCGGTGAGCGGGACCGAGACCACGAGCACGATCACGCCCATCTGCAGGGCGGCCTTACGCATTCATCCCCTCTTCCCGGGTGACGCCACGGGCGAGAGTCTAATGGGACGCCTCTGGTGGAGGGCGGGGTGGCGCGTCGCCGCTCTTGCCTCGTGCCTCGGAGGCGAAGCCCGCCCTCCGGGCTCTGCGAGGGTCCTCGCGCTCCGGTATTTTCCCGTCTGTGAGCATCTTCTTCTTCTTCGCCGCGCTGGCTGCGCTGTGGGCCGTCGGGCTGACCATCCTCGGCCTGCGCCACCCAAGCTTTCCGGGCGGGGAGGGGGGTGCCCGCATCATCGCCACGGTCTCCTTCGTGCTGGCCGGTGCGGGCGTCGCCACCGCCGTGATCACCGGTCAAGAAGAGGAGATGGCGAAGCAGGCCGAGGCCCGGGCCGAGGAGCCCGAGGCGGCGCCCTCGCCCGCCGGCCGGCCGCTGCGAGTACAGGTCGATCCGACCGGTCAGCTCCGCTTCGAGCAGCAGGAGCTCGTGACGACCGCCGGCCCGACGACGATCGAGCTCACCAACTCCGCGCCCATCGCGCACAACATCGGCATCGTCGGACAGGGCGTCGACGTCGTCTCCAAGACCGTGGGACGCGGCGGCCGCACGAGCCTCAGCGCGCCGCTGCGGCCCGGTCGGTACACGTTCTACTGCTCGGTGCTCGGCCACCGCCAGGGCGGCATGGAGGGCGCTCTGATCGTCCGATGAGACTTCCGTGGCCGCATCGCCCTCGCGCCTGGTCGACGCGCCGTGCCGTCGCTCTCGCTCTTGCCGCGGCCCTCGTGCCCGCGCTCGCATCGGGGTGCGGAGGCGGCGACGCTGATCTCGCCAACGGCAAGCGGCTCTTCACCGGCGAAGGGCAGTGCGGGAGCTGCCACGTCCTGGCTCGCGCCGGCACAGGTGGTCGCATCGGGCCGAATCTCGACCAGGCGTTTCTCGCCTCGCGCCTCTCCGGGCTGGGCGAGACGACGATCCGGGACGTCGTCCAACTGCAGATTGCCCAGGTGCGGCGCGGCAGCCTGATGCCCGAGGACCTGGTGGTCGGCGACGACGCTCGCGACGTAGCCGCCTACGTCGCCCAGGCCGCGGGCGTGCCCGGCGAGGACCCGGGCGGTACCGTGGCCGGCCAGCCGCTGCTCGGTTCGGGCGACGAGGGCAAGCGCACCTTCAACGCCGCCGGCTGCGCAAGCTGCCACTCCCTCTCCGACGCGGGCGCCTCGGCCGCCGTCGGACCGGGTCTGGACGACGCCGCTCGCGGCGGAGGTACGCCGCAGCCGCCGGCCGAGTGGCTGCGCCAGTCGATCGTCGACCCCAACGCGGTGCTCGCACCGGGCTATCGTCGCAACCTCATGCCCGAGGACTACGCACAGAGGCTCGACGCCCGCGAGGTCGATCAGCTCGTCGACTACCTGCTGCGCGTAGGCCGGCGTTAGCTCGTCGCGGGAGACGACGTGGCCGAGGAGGCAGAGGTGCTGGTGGTCGCGAATCTCGGTCCCGCGTCCGACGCGCTTCTCGAGGCGCTCCAGAGGCGCATGGGAGAGGGACCCGCGCGGTTCAAGCTGGTCATCCCGGCCACGCCTCACGTGCGCGGGGTGCCCGACGCCGCCGCGCCCGGCATCGCGGAGGGCGAGCAGGAGGCCGAGGGCTACCTCGAGGAGGCCCTCGAGAAGCTGCGCTCCGCCGGCCTCGAGGTGGATGGGAACGTCGGCGACGCCGAGCCGCTCGCCTCGATCGAGGACGCGACCAATCTCGGGCACTTCGACGAGATCATCATCTCCGGGCGATCGGGACCGGTCTCGCGCGGCCTGAAGCTCGACCTCGCCA
>JACCTJ010000137.1 GCA_013812485.1 Thermoleophilaceae bacterium | reverse complement strand
CATGACCATCGGGATCATGCCCATCACCGGCGTGCCCCTGCCGCTCATGAGCTACGGCGGCTCGTCGGTTCTAGTGACCTTTCTCGCGATCGGCCTACTCCAGTCGGTGAGCGCTCAGGCGCGCTCCACGGACCTGGCCAAGACGCGCGAGCTGGCTGCCACATAGGCATAGGAGATGAAAGCCTTCAGTGAAAAAACAAGTGCTCGTCGCGGTGGACCGCGGCGAAACCAGAGTCGCCATCCTCGAGGCGGAAGGCGACCCGCCGCCCGCGTCGGGTAACGGGGAGCCGGAAGGCGGCGCTCGACGCCGCTCCGAAAGGGGTCGCGGACGCGGCCGGGGCCAGGCCGGGGCCGAGAACGGCTCCGCCGGCGGCGCTTGGCGCCCCGCCGAGCTCTACGTCGAGCGCCGCGGACACCGGTCGATCGTCGGCAACATCTACAAGGGCCGCGTCGACAACGCGCTGCCCGGCCTCGAGGCCGCCTTCGTGGACATCGGGCTCGAGAAGAACGGCTTCCTGCACGTCGACGACATCGTCATGCCCGGGGTCGAGGTCCAGCGCCGCGGCCGGGGGGGAGGCAAGGGCCAGAAGATCGCCCAGCTGCTGAAGCCGGGCCAGGAGATCCTCGTCCAGGTCGTCAAGGACCCGCTCAAGACCAAGGGCGCGCGCCTGACCATGGAGCTCTCGATCGCCGGCCGCTACCTGGTCTACGCCCCCAACGGCGAGGGCGTGGGGGTCTCGCGCCGGCTCGAGGACCGCGAGCGCGACCGCCTGCGCAAGGCGGCCAAGAACCTCGACATCGGCGAGGGCGGCGCGATCGTCCGGACGGCCGCCCACGGCGCCACGCGCGAGGACCTCGAGCGCGAGATCCGCTACCTGCACAAGCTGCACGAGATCCTCGAGCGGCGCACCGAGGAGACGACCGCGCCGTCGATGGTCTTCCAGGAGGCCGACCTCTCGGTGCGCGTGGTGCGCGACATCTTCTCGGCCCAGTTCGAGCGGGCGACGGTCGACGACGAGGGCCAGCACCACCGGCTCGTGTCGTTCTTTACGCGCACCGCACCTGAGCTCGTCGACCGGGTCGAGCTCTACGAGGGCGACGAGCCCCTGCTCGAGCGCTTCGGGGTCGAGGCAGCGGTGGCCTCGACGCTCAACCGCCGCGTCGACCTGCCCGCGGGCGGCTACCTGATCATCGACTACGCCGAGGCGATGACGGTCATCGACGTCAACTCAGGCTCGTTCACCGGCCGCGGCCGCGGCGCCCGCCTCGAGGACACGATCACCAAGACCAATCTCGAGGCCGCCGACGAGGTCGTGCGCCAGCTGCGGCTGCGCGACATCGGCGGGATCATCGTCATCGACTTCATCGACATGGCGCGGGCGCGCAACCGCGACGACGTCCTGAAGGTGCTCCGCAGAGCACTCGACGAGGACCGTACGAAGACCTACGTGGTCGAGATCTCGCCGCTCGGCCTGGTCGAGATGACGCGCCAGAACGTGACCGAGGGCGTACGCGAGATCCTCACCAAGACCTGTCCCGTCTGCGCGGGCGAGGGCGTCGTGCTGTCGGAGGAGACCGTCGCGCTCGACTTCGAGCGCAAGCTGCGCGAGCTCGCGGCGGAGCGTCCGAAGACCGAGGCCTTTCTGATCCAGGCCCATCCCGCGGTCGCGGCGGCGCTGCTGAGCGGACCCGGGACGCCGCCGCTGATCGAGCTCGAGCAGGAGGTCGGCCGCCGCTTCCACTTCGAGGGCTCGGAGTCGCTGCCGATCGGTCACTACGAGGTGATGCTCGAGGGCTCTCTGAGCGAGGTCGAGGAGCGCGCGCTGCCGTTCCGGGTCGGGCACGAGGTACTCGTGACCATCGAGGAGCCGCACATGTACGACGAGGACGACGCCGTGGCCAAGATCGACGGCTACATCGTCTCGGTGGCCGGGGCGGGACGCCTGCTCGGCGAGCAGCGGCTGGTGCGCATCGAGCGGATCGGACGCACGTCCGCGGACGCCTCACTGGTCGGGGCCGACGGCGCCGAGCGCGAGCCTCGTGACGAGAAGGACGAGGACCGCGCGGCGCGGCGCGGGCGCCGGCGCGGGGGTCGCGGCAGCCGCTCGCACGCGGACGCGGTGTCGGAGGGGGCGGATTAGCCGGGGCTATGTGCGTGGCCGGACGGAGCGCGCCCGGCCGTCCCGCCCGCGCCGCGGCAGCCGCTCGGCGAGGTAGAGCAGTCCGATCAGCGTCATGACGGCGCCGGTGGCCGCCACCTCCTCGACGGGATCGACGAGCAGCTGGGCGAGCGGAAAGCCGAAGACCCCGACCCGCGCCCCGAGCCGGAAGGAACGCAGAGCGCTGAGGCCGAGGCACGCGGCGAGGCAACCGGCGGCGGCGATCGGCGCGAGCACGAACGCTCCGCCGGCGAAGGTCATGACCGATTTCCCGCCTCGAAACGACGCGAACACCGGGAGCGCGTGGCCGACCATCGCGCCGGCGAGCCCCGCGTAGCCGCCCCATACTCCGCTGAGGGCGACACCCGCCAGCCCCGCGGCCAGGCCCTTAAGGCCGTCGCCCAGGAAGACCGGCGCGGCGGCGCGCCCCCCGAGCTGCTCCATGGCGTTCCAGGCACCGGGATTACGGTCGCCGACCTCGCGCAGGTCGACACCATGCGCTCGCCCCACCAGGAGAGCGATCGGGATCGATCCGAGCAGGTACCCGATAATCGCGACGAGACCGAGCTCGGCCATGATCGCCTCCTTTCACCTCATACGCTATTCGCGCGCCACTGCCCCGGAGGGATTCTCGCGCATGGCCTTCGATCGTCCGGAGCTTCGGCAGGTCTCCGGCCTGCTCTTCTGGCGCCTGCTGGGGACCGGGCGCGGGCGGGCGATGACCATGAGCGCGGACCTGCGACGCTGGGCTCTGTTCGCGGTCTGGGAGGACGAGGGCGCGGTCGCGCGCTTTCTCGCCGACTCGGCGGTGGCGGAGCGCTGGGGCCGCCTCGCGCACGAGGCGTGGCACGTGCGCCTGGCGCCGGTGCGCGCGCACGGCGCGTGGGGGGGAGAGAACCCGCTCGCCGGGGCGGGCGAGCCCGCGGCCGAGGGGGCCGGCGCGGCCGAGGCGACGGG
>JACCTJ010000121.1 GCA_013812485.1 Thermoleophilaceae bacterium | reverse complement strand
AGCTGAGCGTGATCGTCTTCTAGGGGCTGCCGGGGGACCCTGGCGCTCTGATCGCCCCCTGGCCCTGCTTGGCCTGGATCTGGCGCCTGACCGCGAAGTCGCGGTCAGGCCCGTACTCGAAGACCTCGTAGGTCCCGACCGTCGGGTCGCCCTGGCCGTCGAAGTCGATCGGTCCCGAGGCGCCCTCGTAGTCGATGTCCTGGCCCGCACGCAGCGCCTCGATCCCCTCGTCGAGCTTCTCGAAGGTGATCTTCTTCCCGGGGGCCGCGCTGACGTCGCGGAGCTTGCCTCGAATCGCCTCGCCCTCGTTCGAGCCGGCGGCCACCGCGGCGAGGACGCAGAGCATCGTCGCGTCGAAGTTCTGCGCGTCGAAGGTCTGGCGCGCCTCGGGCCTGCGGTCCGAGCGCGAGTAGAGCCGGCCGAAGGCCTTGGCCGCGTCGCCCTTCTCGAGCGTTCCGGGCCGCGTCCCGCGGGCGCCCTCGAGCGCTTCGCCGGGGATGCCCTCGGGCAGGTCCTCGCCCGCGAGCCCGTCGGTGACGAAGAGCTTGCCAGCGTCGAAGTCGCCGGTGTCGACGAGCGCGGCGCCCATGCGCGCGTAAGCCTCCGGAAAGTCGGCGATCACGTAGCCGTCGGGGTCGTCGGCCACGATCTCCTCGGCGTCCGCCTTGAGGTCCTGCTGCTCGGGGTCGTAGAGCACGGGCCCGGCGGCGAGCTCGCCGCCCTTGACCTCCCAGGCCCGGCGGAAGCTGTTGGCCAAGCCCTGGCCGTAGGCGTCGTTGCGCGCCGCGACGGCGATCTTCTTGTCGGTGCCGTCGAGCTCCTCCTCGACCACGTCGGCGAGGGTCTCGCCCTGGAGGCTGTTCGAGGGTGCGGTGCGGAAGAGGAAGCCCTCGTCCTCGAGCGTGGTGATCTGGGCGCTCGTCGAGGCGGGCGAGATCATCGGGATCCGGTCGGCGGCGGCCACGGATTGGGCGGCGGGGATGGTGTCGGTCGAGGCCCAGGCGCCGGCCAGGCAGGTCGCTCCGCCGCGAGTGAGTTTGCGGGCGGCCGAGACCGATCCCTGCGGGTTGGTGGCAGTGTCGGCGTGCTCGACCTCCACTCCCACCCCGCGCGCGCCGGCGTCCTTGAGGGCTTCCTCGGCCTGTTCGACGGCGAGCTCGGAGGCCTTGCGCCCCGGAGGACCAAAGGCGGACAGCTCCCCGCTCAGAGGAACGAGGTCTCCGACGGTCAGGTTGAAGCGCGCGCTACGGGGATCGGACCTCTGAGGAGCAGGCTCGCCCCCGCCACCGCCCTTCTCGCCGCCGCCGCCGTCGTCGTCGTTGCAGCCGAGCGCGACGAGGGACAGGAGGACGACCAGCGCGGCACAGCCGGCGAAACTCCAAGGTCGATGTCCGTCCATGGTCTCTCCTTCTCGGTCGCTCATGCCCTCTCCCCCGCGCGCGGATACGCGGCGAGGGCACACCGCGCACCGTCGTGGGGCGCGGCTCGCTGCGGAGCGTCCGCATCCTAGCGTCGCGATCCGCCGTCTCGAGCACCCCCTGGTGGCGCCGGGCGCCGGATGGCCATCAAGCCAGAGCGGGTATGTTGACTCGCGCGACGATGCGGATCGGTGTTCTGACAGGCGGGGGCGACTGCCCGGGGCTGAACGCCGTGATCCGGGCCGTGGTCCGCAAGGGCATCGACGGCTACGGCCACGCCATCGTCGGCTTCCACGACGGCTGGCGAGGGCCGCTCGAGAGCTCCTACGAGGAGCTGACCATCGAGTCGACCCGCGGCATACTGCCGCGCGGTGGGACGATCCTCGGCTCCTCGCGGACCAACCCGTTCGCGCGCGATGACGGCACCGCCCGCATCGGCGAGACCATGGAGTCGCTCGGGCTCGCCGGCCTGATCGCCATCGGCGGCGAGGACACGCTGGGGGCCGCGGCCCGGCTCCATGGAGAGGGCGTGCCGGTGATCGGCGTCCCGAAGACAATCGACAACGACCTCGGCGGCACCGACCAGACCTTCGGCTTCGACACGGCGATGTCGATCGCCACCGAGGCCGTCGACCGTCTGCACTCGACCGCCGAGAGCCACCACCGCAACCTCGTGGTCGAGGTCATGGGCCGCCACGCCGGCTGGATCGCCCTGCACTCGGGGATCGCCGGCGGCGCCGACGTGATCCTCATCCCCGAGCGCCCCTTCGACATCGACGAGGTCTGCCGGCTGATCCGCCGCCGCCACGCCCGCGGGCGCTACTTCGCGATCATCGTCGTGGCCGAGGGAGCGACTCCCGTCGAGGGGACGATGGAGATCCTTAGCGGCGCGACCGACGAGTTCGGGCACGCGCGCCTCGGCGGGATCGGACAGCGCCTCGAGCGCGAGATCGAGGAGCGCACCGGCTTCGAGACCCGCACGACGGTACTCGGGCACACGCAGCGCGGCGGCACGCCGACGCCCTTCGACCGGGTCCTGGCCACGCGGCTGGGGGTCAAGGCGATCGACGCCGCGCACGAGGGGCGCTGGGGGCAGATGGCCTCGCTGCGCTCGATGCGGATCGAGCTCGTACCGCTGGCGGAGGCGGTGGCGAGCTTGCGGACGGTGGGCGAGGAGGACTTGGAGGTTGCGCGGGCGTTCTTCGGGTGAGGGTGAAAGCGCGTGTAGAGCTCTTGCCTGTACGTGAGCCTTGCTGACGGCTTCGCGCTCGCCACGGCGCGTGCACACGCCGCGCGCGTCGCCTCCTTCGATCACAGGGTGCTGCGAGCCATGGTGGAGCTCGGGCTCGAGCCACCCGTCCGGCTGACGTGACCTCGGTACCCCATGGGGCCGGTACCTCGCTGCATCCTGAGCGATGGCGGCGGTGGGAGCGACGAGGCGGACACCGAGCGTCTCGATGGCGTCGATCGCGGCCCGCAAAGCGTCCTCGTTCTCAGCGGGCCTGACCAGTGCCTCGGCGTAGTTGATCGTCGAGGTACGCAGCTCGACTCGGTCTTCGATCATGCCCAAGACCGCTTCTGCCGCCGCGGCGGTGGTGGGCATCGCGTCGATCGAGTGCCGCGATCACGACGTTCGCGTCGAGTACGCGGTGCTCAAGCTTGCTCGCCGGCGCGGAGCTGCGCCAGGTACTCTGGCCCGTAGAGGCCGTCGAAGACACCCACCGCCCCCGCCGGGTCACTGCTCGCTCGCTGGACCACGATTCGATCCCGCCCCTCGGCCTTGATCGCGACCTCGTCACCTGGCCGCAGGCCGGCTCGATCGAGGCTCTCGACCGGAAGGGTGACCTGATGTTTGGTGGAGATCTTGGGCACGCCTTGACCTTAAGGTAAGGGCGTGCTCCGCCCGGTCGTCTTCTCCAGGCCGGTCCACCGGAGCGACCTCACGGGCCCGTTCGAGCAGCCGCTCCCCCCGGCGAACCGCGTCAGCGAGCTCTGATAGATACGGCGAGTCGTAGATCGTCCTGGCAAGGGCGTGCGCTCCAGAGGCGAGGCCGAGCTCGAGAAGCTGAGCCGGGAGCTCCGCGCGCGAGAGAGGAAAGACCCCCGCGCTGAGCAGCCGGGCGCGCGCGGCGAGCGACAGGGCCGTGCGCACCTGCACGAGCGCACCGTCCTCGTCGCCGGTGGCGACGAACCGGTGCGCGAGCTCCAGTGACTTGGCGGCGTGGCTGCGCTTGCGCTCCACGTTCGGCCACGGTTGGCGCTCGGCCATCAGCCGAAGCGCGCGGCGAACGGTGCCCTCGTCGAAAACTATGCAACCAAAGCGCAGCGACCACTGAACGAAGTCGTCTCCCGCCAAGAGGTCTGACTCGAGTTGCGACTGGGACAGGAAGTGGATGTCCAGCTCCAGCGACAGATCATTGGTCCGCACCCTCGCCCCGACCAGGTGCTAGTCGAGATCGCTGATCGCCGTGCGCCGGCCGCGCGCAGTCGAGCCGGAGAGGATCAAAGCCGCCGCACCGGCGGAGCGGGCCCTGTGGACCAACTCCGAGTGGAGCGCGGTAAGCGCCGGAGGGAGGAGTCGCTCGAGCCGATCGGCGTCGGAGTTCTGGGCTTGAGTCGAGCACTGTTAAGCGCATCGGCTCCAACGCCGACCCGGCGGCGCTTAGGAGCGCCCGAGCCGCTGGTCCAGGAACGGCTTGACCAGCCTGAACGCCGCCGCGCCCACCACGAGCGCCACCAGGACCAGGAAGGAGTCGAAGGCCTTGATCCCGAGCGCCCAGGCAACGACCCAGATCACCAGACCGACGAGAAGTGCCCAGAGGATGGCCACGGCGGCGCGGGAGCCTAGCGCTCGCGCGCTCTGCGGACGGCGCCGCGCGCCTTGGTCAGCCCGTTGAAGGCGGCGAACATCGCCTTCTCCGCGCCCGAATACTGCGCGGGAAGCATCCCCGCGCCCCGCGCGAACTCGAGGCCGTCGTAGTAGGCGGTGTTGCGGACGATCTGCCCGTCCTCGACCTCGAGCACGTCGACTCCGCGCAGCGCGATGCGCCCGCCGGTGGGATCGAGCCCCTGGAACGGGCCGCCGGTGAAGTGTCCGCTCATGCGCCACTGCACGACGGCGTGGCGCTCGTCGGCGACGATCCCGTCGACGATCGTCTCGAGGTCGGGCACCGCCCCGTAGAGCTCGCGAAAGAAGGCGCCGATCTCGGCCTCCCCGCGCCGGATCCCGAGCGGCACGAGGTCAACGATCCCCTCGGGGTGCCAGTGCTCGAGCTGGGCGGCGACGTCACGCGCGGCCACGGCGGCGAAGTAGGAGCGGGCGAGCTCGGCCGGCGTGCGGGAGGGGGGAGCGCCCTCCCTCCCGACGGTGCGGTGGGGCTCGGCCATGAGCTCACCCTAACCGAGCGGGACCTCGGCTCCTACTCGAGCGCCCGCGCCAGCGAGCCGACGAGCTCGCGCACCGCCGGAGCCCCGCCCTCGCCGGCGGCCCGCACGATGCGGCTGCCCACGATCACCCCGTCGGCCAGCTCGGCCACCGCGCGCGCCTGCTCGCTCGAGGCGATGCCGAAGCCCACGGCAACCGGCGTGGGGCCCGCCGCGGCGCGGACCCGCTCCACGAGTCCTGGCAGCTCCGGCGGCAGGACCGAGCGCTCGCCCGTGGTTCCCGCCAGCGAGACGGTGTAGACGAAGCCGCGCGCGTCCGCTCCGATGGCCTCGAGGCGCTCGGGGCTGGTGGAGGGCGCGACGAGCGGAACCAGGGCGAGGCCCCGCGCATCGCAGGCGGCGCGGATCTCGTCGGCCTCGTCGTGAGGGAGGTCGGGGACGATCAGCCCCGCGGCGCCGGCGTCGGCGGCGCGCGCGACGAAGGCCTCGGCCCCATGGGCCATGACCGCGTTGGCGTAGACCATGAGCATCACCGCCAGGCGCTCGGCGGCGGCGGTGCAGACGCCCAGGACCTGGTCGACCGTCACTCCCCCGGCCAGGGCATGGGTCGCCGCGGCGTGGATCGTCGGGCCGTCCGCAAGCGGATCCGAGAAGGGGACGCCGAGCTCGATCAGGTCGGCGCCCGCGTCCGCGCAGGCCCCCGCCGCTGCCCGCGAGGTCTCGAGGTCGGGGTAGCCGCCCATCAGGTAGGGCATCAGCGCCGCGCGCCGCCCGTGGCCGGCGAACGCGGCGGCGATCCGGTCAGTCAAGCCCGAGGACCTCGGCGAGGTCCTTGTCGCCGCGCCCGGACAGCGTCAGCAGGTCGAGGCCCGGGCCCACAGCGCCGCCGTTGCGCTCGGCGCCCGCAGCCGCCTCGATCCCCGCACCCAGCAGCCACGCCACCGCGTGCGAGGGCTCGAGGGCCGGGATGATCCCCTCCAGCCGGCACAGCCGCCGGAAGGCCGCGAGGGCCTCGTCGTCGCCCACGGCGACGTAGCGGGCCCGGCCGGAGTCGCGCAGTTGGGCGTGCTCGGGCCCCGAGGCCGGGTAGTCGAGGCCGGCCGAGACCGAGTGCGCCTCGACGATCTGGCCGTCTGAGTCCTGCATCACCGCCGACATCGACCCGTGGAGGATGCCTCGCGCCCCCGTCGAGAGCGGAGCCGAGTGGCGCCCGGACTCGACCCCCTCTCCCGCGGCCTCGACCCCGACGAGCTCGACGCCCTCGTCCGCTTGGAAGGCGACGAAGCTGCCGATCGCGTTCGAGCCGCCGCCCACGCAGGCGATCACCCGGTCGGGCAGTCGGCCCTCGGCCGCGAGGATCTGGGCCCGGGCCTCGTCGCCGATCACGCGCTGGAGATCGCGGACGAGCGCCGGGTAGGGCGCGGGCCCGACCGCCGAGCCGATCACGTAGTGCGTGGTGGTCGAGTTCGTCACCCAGTCGCGGATGGCCTCGGAGACCGCCTCCTTGAGGGTCCGCGCGCCGGCCTCGACCGGGGCGACCTCGGCTCCGAGCAACCCCATGCGCTCGACGTTCGGCCGCTGGCGGCGCATGTCCTCGGAGCCCATGTAGACGACGCACTCGAGCCCGAGCAGCGCGCAGGCCGTCGCCGTCGCGACCCCGTGCTGGCCCGCTCCGGTCTCGGCGATTACCCGGTCCTTGCCCATCCGCTTGGCTAGGAGGGCCTGGCCAAGGGCGTTGTTGAGCTTGTGCGCGCCGGTGTGGAGGAGGTCCTCGCGCTTCAGGTACACGGTGCGTCCGGCGGCCTCCGAGAGCCGGCCGGCGCGGTAGAGCGGCGTGGGACGGCCGGCGAAGTCGCGCAGCAGGGTGGCGAGCTCGGTGCCGAAGCCCTCGTCGGCGCGGGCCTCGAGCCAGGCGTGCTCGAGCTCGTCGAGCGCGGGAATCAGGGTCTCGGGCACGTAGCGGCCGCCGTAGGCGCCGAAGCGGCGCTCGAGGCCCTCCGCGGT
>JACCTJ010000096.1 GCA_013812485.1 Thermoleophilaceae bacterium | reverse complement strand
ACACCCCCGCCGCCTATCCCGAGGCGCTGACCGTCACCGCGATGGGCGACAGCGACGGTGAGCCCGGCGGCTCGGGCGGCGCACCGGCCTGCCAGACCGGTGAGGCCGACGACCGCTACGCGAGCTTCTCGAGCTTCGCCGCGACGGCGGCCGGGAGCGCGCACACGATCGCCGCGCCCGGGGTGTGCATTCGCTCGACCGTGCCCGGTGGGAACTACGGGACGGTGTCGGGCACGAGCATGGCCTCGCCCCACGTCGCCGGCGCTGTCGCCCTCTGCCTCGAAGAGGGCGGCGAGGCGGGCCCGTGCGCGGGGCTCTCTCCGGGTCAGATCGTCGAGAAGATGCGAGCCGACGCCGCGAGTCGCACGGCCGCGAGCGGCGGATCGAGCTTCGAAGGCGACCCCGGACGGCCCTTCTCAGGCGTCTACTTCGGCCATCTGGCCTGGGTCCTCGAGTCCGATCCACCGGGGGTCGCCTCGGTCTCGCCGGCCGGCGGGACGACGGGGGTCGCCACCACGACGAGCGTCAGCGTCTCCTTCAGCGAGCCGATGGACAGAGCGTTGACGGAAGCCGCCTTCTCGCTCGTCCGGTCGAGCGACGGAGTCCGTGTCTCGGGGAGCTTTTCGTGGAGCGCCGACACGATGACCTTCCGCCCCGCTGCCGCGCTGAGCCAGGGCGCCGGCTATACCGCCGGGCTCTCGACCTCCGCGCGAGACCTCGCCGGCAACCGGCTCGCCGCCGCGAGGAGCTGGGGCTTCAAGACGCTGACGACCGTGACAGCGCGTCCGAGCGCGACGGTGATCGAGTCGGGCACCCTGCGCGGCGGCAACTACGCGCGCCTCGCCGCCGACGACAACAGCGTCTTCGCCGTCAACTCGACCCCCACCGGTACGCGCGTGAGCTCCTGGTACGGTCGCTTCACGAGCGTCGACAACGCGCTGCGCGGCCTCACGCTGACCTATCGCGGCAATAACTCCGCCCAGTGCACGCAGACCGTCGCGGCGTACCGGTGGACGACCCGTACCTGGGTGACCCTCGACTCGCGCGCGGTCGGCGCCACCGAGGTGCAGGTCAACAAGACCCCCGCCGGCGCGCTCGCCGACTACGTGAGCGGTTCGACGGGCGCCGGTGAGGTCCGCCTCCGCGTCCGCTGCACGCGGACGGCGTCGGCGTTCAACGCGAGGGGGGACCTGATGCGGGTCGTCTACACGCGGCCGTAGCGCCGGTCCATAGGGAGCCACGCCTGCGAGCCGCCCACGCTGTCGCCTCCTGAGCGGGCGCGACGCGCCGAGCGACGCCCGCGAGGTCTGGCGTGAGACGCACGCCGAGGCCGACCGTCACTGGGCCGGGACGGCGGCGTGCCGCGCGGTCGCCTCGGCCGCGCCCGGAACGTCCGCCACACTGAGGGCGATGGACGATGCGCTCCGAGACCTCCGCACCGGGATCGAGGCGCTGCCCGGCATGGACCTGATCCTGCCCGCCCTCGAGGGCCTGCCCCCGGCCTACCTGGTCGGTGGGGCCGTGCGAGACCTGTTGCGGGGGAAAGGCACGATGGACCTCGACGTGGCGGCCGAGGGACCGGCCGACGTGGTCGCGCGGGCGCTCGCGACGCGCCTCGGCGGTGAGGTCGAGGCCCACGAGCGCTTCGGCACGGCGACCGTGCGCACAGGGGAGCTCTCGGTCGATCTCGCAACCTCTCGCCGGGAGCGCTACCCGCGCCCCGGCGCCCTGCCCGAGGTCGAGCCCGCGCCGATCGAGGAGGATCTCGGCCGCCGCGACTTCTCGGTCAACGCCATGGCCGCGCCGCTCGACGCCGCGCGGCGCGGCGAGCTGCTGGACCTCCACGGCGGCCGTGACGACCTCGCGGCCGCCGTGGTCCGCGTCCTGCACCCGGGGAGCTTCACCGACGACCCGACCCGCCTCCTGCGGGCCATCCGCTACGAGGCGCGGCTCGGCCTCGCCATGGACCCCGACACCGAGGCCCTGGCCCGCAGAGCGGTCGCTGACAGGGTGTCTGACACCGTGTCAGGGAGCCGGATCGGGGCCGAGCTGGTCCTCCTTCTCGCCGAGGAGCGCGTCGAAGCGGCCCTCGCTCGGCTCGTCGACCTCGGACTCGACGGCGCGCTCGATCCGGCGCTCGCGGTCGACGCCGGGCTGGCCGCGCGCGCCGGGCTGGCCGCGCGCGCGGCG
>JACCTJ010000092.1 GCA_013812485.1 Thermoleophilaceae bacterium | reverse complement strand
TCGAGTGCACGCCGCCGTCGGAGACGAGGCCGAGCAGGTGCAGCCGCCCCGCCTCACGCCCGCGGGCACCCGCCGCACGCAGCGCCTCGTTGGCGGCGAACGAGCCGTCGGCGATCGCGTCGTCGATGCGCGTCAGGACCTGCTTGACCACCGCGCCCGCACCGAGGTTCAGGTGCCCGACCTCGGAGTTGCCCATCTGACCCTCCGGAAGCCCGACGGAGGCGCCGCTCGTGGTCAGCTCGGTGCGCGCGCAGCGCTCCCACAGCCCGTCGAAGACCGGCGTCCGCGCGAGCGAGACCGCGTTTCCGGGCCCGTCCGGGGCGAGCCCCCAGCCGTCGAGCACGATCAGGCAGACGGCGGGAACCGGCACCGCGCCGGGGCCGTCGGGGAGCCCGGAAGCGTCCTCGCTCACCCCGCCGCGGCCGCGACCAGCTCGGCGAAGTCCGCGGCCTCGAGGCTCGCGCCGCCCACGAGCGCCCCATCCACGTCGGGCTGGGAGAAGATGTCCGCGGCGTTGTCGGGCTTGACGCTGCCGCCGTAGAGCACCCGCACGCGCTCGGCGGCCTCCTCGGAGCGGTCGCCCACGAGCGCGCGCACGAAAGCGATCGCCTCCTGGGCCTGCTCGGGAGTAGCCGAGCGATCGGTGCCGATCGCCCAGACCGGCTCGTAGGCGATCGTCACCTCGCCGAGCCGCTCCGGCGGAACCTGATCGAGCCCTTCCTGGACCTGGTGACGCAGGCGTCGCTGCATCTCGCCGCCGTCGCGCTCCTGCTCGGTCTCCCCCACGCACAGGATCGGCTCGAGGCCGGCGTCGAGCGCCGCGAGCACCTTTTCGCCGAGCGCGCGGTCGGTCTCACCCTGGTCGCGCCGGCGCTCGGAGTGGCCGAGCACGACGCCGGCCACGCCGAGCTCGAGCAGCATCGGCGCCGAGACCTCGCCCGTCTCGGCACCGTCGCGAGCCGCGCTCATGTTCTGCGCGAACACCCTCACACCCGTCCCGTCGAAGCCGTCCACGGCCGCGGCGAGGGCGGTGTAGGGAGGGCAGACGCCCACGTCGACGTGGCCGCCGGCTGCGCCGAGCGACGAGAGGAGCTCCTCCACGTACGCCCGGGCCTCGACGATCGTCTTGTGCATCTTCCAGTTGCCGACCATGTAGGGCCGGCGGCCGGAGGGTGCCTCAGGCATCGTCGAGGGCCTCCACCCCGGGCAGCTCCTTGCCCTCGAGCAGCTCGAGGGCGGCGCCACCGCCGGTCGAGAGGTGGGTCACCTCGCCGTCGAGACCGAAGGAGGCGAGCGCCGCAGCCGAGTCGCCGCCGCCGACCACCGTCTTGCCCTCGGCCTCGGCCACGGCCTCGGCCACGCCCTTCGTGCCGGCGGCGAAGGGCTCGAGCTCGAAGGCGCCCATGGGCCCGTTCCAGAACACGGCGCCGGCGCCGGTGATCTCGTCGCGGTAGGTCTCGACGGTCTTCGGCCCGACGTCGAGCCCCATCCAGCCGTCCGGCACCTCGACGCCGTCGAGCTCTTGAGTCTCCGTGTCCTCATCGAAGTCCTTCCCGGCCACGAGGTCCACGGGCAGGCACAGCTTGCAGTCGGAGCCCTCGGCCTTCTCGAGCGCCTTGCGGGCGGTGTCCACGTCCTCCTCCTCGACCTTCGAGTTCCCGACCGCGATGTCCTGGACCCTGAAGAAGCTGAAGCACATCGCCCCGCCGATGAGGATGGCGTCGGCGGTCTCAAGGAAGCGGTCGATCAGCTCGATCTTGTCGCTCACCTTGGCGCCACCGAGGACGACGACTAACGGCCGCTCCGGGTCCTCGACCAGCTCGGTGAGCGTCGTCACCTCGTTCTCGAGCAGCTCTCCGGCCGCCGCGGGGCGAAGGTGATCGGGCACGCCGGCCACCGAGGCGTGCGCGCGGTGCGAGGCCCCGAAGGCGTCGTTGACGTACACGTCGCCCAGCGAGGCGAGCTCCTTGGCGAGCTCCTCGTCGTTGTCGGTCTCCCCTTTCTCCCAGCGGAGGTTCTCGAGCATGAGGATCTCGCCGGGGTCGAGCCGGTCCACGCCGCGGCGGACCTCCGGCCCGATGACCTCCGGCGCCTGGTGGACCTGCGCCCCGAGCAGCTCACCGAGGCGCTGCGACATCGGCTCCATCGAGGTCTCGGGGTCGCGTCCGTCGGGGCGGCCGACGTGGCCCATGAGCACGATGCGGGCGCCGCGAGCACGCAGGATCTCAATCGTGGGAATGGTCGCCCTGATGCGCGAGTCGTCGGTGACCTCGCCGTCCTTGAGCGGGACGTTGAAGTCAACGCGCACCAGCGCCGCGTCGCCTTCGGAGATCTCGAGGTCGCGGACGGACTTCTTGCTGAAGGCCATCGCCTGCCGCCCTACCCGGCCTCAGCCGCTCCCATGCCTCGGGTCACGGGAGCACCTTCTCGACCATGTCCACGACCCGGTGGGAGTAGCCGTACTCGTTGTCGTACCAAGCGACGACCTTGACCATGTTGCCGTCCAGCAGCAGCGTCATCCCCGAGTCGAAGACCGACGAGTACGGGGACTTGACGATGTCGCTCGAGACCAGCGGCTCGTCGGTGTACCGGAGGATCCCCTCGAGCCCATTCTTGTCGGCCCGCTCGGCGAAGGCCTGGTTGATCTCGTCCTCCGACTCGACATCCTTGTTCAGCGTGACCGTCAGGTCGAGCAGGGAGCCGTCGTTGACTGGAGCGCGGATGGCGTAACCGTTCAACTTGCCCTGGAGCGCGGGGATGACGAGGCCGATCGCAGCGGCGGCACCGGTCGTGGTCGGGACGAGGTTGACGCCCGCGGCGCGGGCCCGGCGGAGGTCCTTGTGCGGGCCGTCCTGGAGCTGCTGGTCGGCCGTGTAGGCGTGGACGGTGGTCATAAGGCCGTGCTCGATCCCGAACTTCTCGTGGAGCACCATGGCCACCGGTCCCAGGCAGTTCGTCGTGCAGGACGCGCAGGAGATCACGTTGTGCTGGTCCGGGTCGTAGTCGCCGTCGTTCACGCCGGGGACGACGGTCAGCACGTCGCCCTTGGACGGGGCGGAGACGATGACCTTCTTGGCCCCGGCGCCGAGGTGCTGGTCGGCCTCCCCCTCGTCGGTGAACTTGCCGCTCGCCTCCATCACGACCTCGACGCCCATGTCGCCCCAGGGCAGCTTGGCCGGCTCGGGCTCGGAGAGGACGGGGATCTCGGTGCCGTTCACGCGGATAGAGGCGTCGCCCGCCTCGATCTCGCCGTCGAAGCGGCCGAGGATCGAGTCGTACTTGAGCAGGTGGGCCATCGTCTCCGGGTCCATGATGTCGTTGATCGCGACCCACTCGATGTCGGCCCCGCGGTCGTGGGCGGCGCGGAAGACGTTGCGGCCGATGCGTCCGAAGCCGTTGATGCCAACCTTCACGGCCATGGTGGAGGGTCCTTTCTGCGCGAGGGCGGGGCGGGCGGAATGTATCAGCGGTCGCGGGAGCGGGCGGTGGTGGAACGGCCGCGGCTAGGCCAGCTTGACCATGTGTCAGCTCTCCGTGGCGTGGACGAGGGCGCAGCCTACGCCGTCTTGCGCAGGTGCCAGTTGATCTCGCGGGCGACCTTCCCCGGCAGCCCGGGAACCGCCTCAAGCTCCTCCCTACTGGCCTCCAGGAACCGCTCCGGCGAT
This sequence comes from Thermoleophilaceae bacterium, assembly GCA_013812485.1. Taxonomy (GTDB): domain Bacteria; phylum Actinomycetota; class Thermoleophilia; order Solirubrobacterales; family Thermoleophilaceae; genus JACCUC01. The sequence continues at coordinate 485 of JACCTJ010000092.1, read as the reverse complement.
CCGAAGTGGTTGAGCAGCAGGCGCTTTCGTGCCGGCCCCACACCCGGCAGGTCGTCGAGGATGGAGCGCGTCATCGCCTTGTCGCGCCGGCCGCGGTGGAACTCGAGGGCGAAGCGGTGCGCGTCGTCCCGCACCCGCTGCAAGAGCTGCAACGGAGCGCTCTCGTGGGAGAGGACGAGCGGCTGCGGCCGGCCGGGCAGGAAGACCTCCTCGATGCGCTTGGCCAGGGAGACGACGATCACCCCTAGGTCGCGGAACTCGCTGAGGGCCTCGAGCCCGGCCGAGAGCTGGCCCTTGCCGCCGTCGATGACGATCAGGCCGGGGGCGGTGGCGAAGCTCGGGTCGTGGCTCTTCTCGTGGGGCGAGCGTTCGCGATGGGCCACGTACTGGGCCATCCGCCGCGAGAGCACCTCGTTCATGGCCGCGAAGTCGTCCTGTGCGGCCTCGCGGATGCCAAAGCGCCGGTAGTCCGACTTCTTGGGCGC
>JACCTJ010000339.1 GCA_013812485.1 Thermoleophilaceae bacterium | reverse complement strand
CCCAGGAAGGCCATGACCATCGAGCCGACCATGACGTAGTGGAAGTGCGCGACGACGAAGTACGTGTCGTGCACGTGACGGTCGACGGCCATGATGCCCAGGAACACGCCCGTCAGGCCCCCGATGGTGAACAGGCCGATGAACGCGATGGCGTAGAGCATCGGGGTCGTCATCTCGACCGAGCCCTTGTAGAGCGTCGCGGTCCAGTTGAAGACCTTCACAGCGGACGGCACCGCGACCAGCATCGTCAGCACGGAGAACACCATGCTCGCGTAGGGCGACTGGCCCGTCGTGAACATGTGGTGTCCCCACACCATGAAGCCCAGGATGGCGATCGCCATGCTGGAGAACGCGACGAAGCTGTAGCCGAACACGCGTTTCTTGGTGAAGGCGGCGATCAGCTCGCTCATCACGCCCATGCCAGGCAGGATCATGATGTAGACGGCCGGGTGCGAGTAGAACCAGAAGACGTGCTGGTACATCACGACGTCGCCGCCCGCGGCCGCGCCCGACTGGAAGAAGTTGGCGTGCAGGGCGCGGTCGAGCAGGATCATGAACTGCGAGCCGGCGATGAACGGGGTCGCGATAACGACCAGCAGCGAGGTCGTGAAGTTGGCCCATACGAGCAGCGGCATGCGGAAGAAGGTCATGCCGGGGGCGCGCATCGTGATGATCGTGACGAGGAAGTTGAGCGCGGTCGCGATCGACGAGGCGCCGGCGAACTGCACGCCCATCGTGAAGAAGGCCTGCCCGAGCGGCATCTGCGTCGAGAGCGGTGCGTACGCCGTCCAGCCGGTCGCAAAGGCGCCGCCCGGCGCGGCGTAGGACAGGATCATCATCACGCCGGCAACCGGGAGCATCCAGTACGACAGCGCGTTGAGGCGCGGGAACGCCATGTCCGGCGCGCCGATCATCAGCGGGATGACGTAGTTGGCGATCCCCGAGAAAGCCGGAATCACGAACAGGAAGATCATCAGCGACGCGTGGACCGAGAAGAGCCCGTTGTAGGTGTTCGCGTCGACGAGCTGAGAGCCGGGCGCGAACAGTTCCGCGCGCACGATCATCGCCATCAGCCCGCCGAGGATGAAGAAGACGAACGTGGTGACGATGTACTGGATCCCGATCACCTTGTGATCGGTGTTGACGCGGAAGTAGTCGCGCCAGGAGCGAGCACCGTGCCCGGAGTGGTCCTCGGGTACGGTGGGCGCGCCCGAGGCCCAGCGGAACCAGTAGTCGAAGCAGCCGATGCCGACCAGGAAGGCCATCGGCACCGTGATGAGGCAGGCGGTGGTGACGGACTCGCCGTCGACCAGCGGATTCTTGCCCATGAAGGCACGGAGGCCGATGACGAGCCCCGCCCCGATGATCAAGCCGATCGGCAGCGACAGAGCGGCGCGGTACCACCCCGGAGCGGCGAGCTTGGCGACAGTTGTCATTCGCGCGTCCTCGATCACGGTACGAGCATTCTACGCGGCGCCGGCGGGGGGACGGCGGCTTCGCCGGCCGAGGCCCTCGGCGGCGACCCTTGCGTCCAGCCCCTGAAGCCAAGCCGCCCTGCGGGACAGCGGCGGGAGTCTAACCCAGGGCATCCTCGGGCGCTCCGGACGTGCCGGAGGCTCCGAGTTCGCGCTCTAGGCGGCGAGGGCCTGCAGCGACTGCGGCGACCGCGCCGCGCCGCGGTCGCCGTTCAGCCGCCGGAAGGCGGACGGTGACGCACCGTGGTGGCGGCGGAAGGCCTTGGCGAACTGCGCGGGCTGGCGGTACCCGACGGTCAGGGCAACCTCGCGCACCGGAACGGCTCCCGTCTCGAGGAGCTCGAGGGCTCGGCGCATGCGCACCGCGGCGAGGTGAGAGCGGAAGCTGGTGCCGCCGGCCTCGGCGAAGGCGCGCTGAAGCTGGCGGCGGGAGGTGGCGATCCGGCGGGCGACGTCCTCGAGCTCGAGGACGTGGTCGTACTCGCGGTCGATGATCTCCGCCGCCTCCTCGTAAAGGCTTCGACGGCGCTCGAGGGTGGCCGGCCGACTGCTCATGCCCTGTGTACGGACCGAGGCGGGCTTTGGATCTATGGTCGCGCACGGGCGGCGCAGGCCGCCTGGAGGGCGGGCGCTCGCCGTCCGTCAGGCGTGGTCGAGCGGGAGCTCGGCGATCTCGGCGCGCGCGGCCCTGATCCAGGCGATCACCGCGACCACCCAGACGATCATCCCGAAGGCGAACACGATGGTGCTGATGAGGATGCCCACGAGCGCGAGCGTGATTCCCGTGGCGACCACGATCGGCAGGAAGGTCGGGCCCGGGAGGTGGATCTCCTCCGAGGCCGCCGGCGGCGCGTCCGAGCGCAGTTGCTCGTGCTCTCCGGGCGCAGCGCTCAATAGAGGACGGCCGCGATGAACGACGCGGCGAGGACGACGAGCGCGACCGCGCCCGCGATCAGCCCGGTGCGGATGTTACTCAGGGCGAGACGTCGATCCATGCGGGCGGATTCTAGCCCGCGAGCCGGTACGGGGGTGCAGGAGCGCTCCGCGAGCGCGCGCTTCGATCGCTCGAACGGGCTGCCCAGGGCGGCGGCGTGGAGGCGAGATCGAGCCGGCCCCCGAGCGCGCCTAGATCCGCGCGTCGATCACCAGCGCCGCGAACAACATCGCCAGGTAGGCCAGCGAGAACAGGTAGGTGCGCAGCGCCGAGGGCCGGTCGGCGCGTCGGCGCAGCCGCTCGGCCAGCACGAGAAAGGCCGTTCCGAGCAGCCCCGCCGCCGCCACGTAGACCGCGCCGAGACCGAGTGCCGGGACGAACAGCGGGAGGGCTGTCCACGCCACGAGCACGACGGTGTAGAGGAGGATCTGCCAGCGCGTCTCGGCCTCGCCGCGGACGACCGGCAGCATCGGGACCCCGGCGCGGGCGTACTCGTCCTTCATGAGCAGCGACAGCGCCCAGAAGTGGGGCGGCGTCCAGAAGAAGACGACCGCGAAGAGGTAGATCCCCTCCGCCCCGACTGAGCCCGTGACCGCGGCCCAGGCCACGAGCGGAGGCACCGCGCCCGCCGCGCCGCCGATGACGATGTTCTGCGGCGTGCGGCGCTTGAGCCACATCGTGTATACGCCGACGTAGCCCACGAGCCCGCCCAGCGACAGGGTTGCCGCGAGCGGGTTGACCGCCGTCGCGAGCAGTACGACGGAGGCGACGCCGAGTGTTATCCCGTAGGCGAGCGCCACCCGGGCGGGGATCCGCCCCGAGGGGATGGGCCGGTCGCTCGTGCGGCGCATGACCGCGTCGAGGTCACGGTCGAGGTAGTGGTTGATCGCTCCCGCTCCGCCGGCCGAGAGCGCGCCGCCCAGGCACGTGACGAGGATCAGGCCGAGCGAGGGCTCTCCGGCCACGAGCATCGTCGTCACGGTGGTGAAGAGCAGCAGCGACTGGACCTTGGGCTTGGTCAGCGTGAAGAGGTCGGCGGCGATGGTCCGGGCGCGCGGTCGCGTCGCCGTCGCGGTCCCCGCTCCCGTGCTCACGGCGGCTCGGGCCGCCATCAGGCGGTCACGGGGTTCGTGGCGGAGCGCCCGCCGTCCGCTTCGCTGGCGCGCCCGGCGGGGCGGGCCGCCGGCGCGGACGCGAGCTCGAGGGTGAGCGCCGCCACCGACATCCACAGCATCGTGGCCACCGTGAGGTGGGCGAGGATGAGCAGCTCGGTCTGCTCGGGGATCCACACGTTGAGCGCGCCGAGCAGGATCTGGAGGGTGAGCAGGCCGACGGCCCCCACGGCGAGAGGGGACTTGCGGGTCCCGCGCCGGCGGCGCAGCGTCGATATCGCCAGGGCGATCACCAGCGCCGAGGCGATGTACATGAACGCGCGGTGGGTCAGCTGGATGTCGGCCAGGCTCGTCTGCCCGAAGGGCATGAAGCCGCCGTTGCAGGCCGGGAAGTCGTTGCCGCAGGCGTAGTGGGCGCCCGCCCCCGCCACCTGGTCGGTGCGCCCGTACTTCTCGGTCCCGGCGACGTAGCCGCCGGCCACGATGGTCAGGAGCACCGCCGCCGAGGCCGCTGCACCGAGCAGCCGCAGCCCGCGCCCGCCTCCCGCCGACCCGGCGGTGTCTCCGCCTGCGCTGCCGGGCCGAGGGACCGCGCGCCTCATGTAGAGCAGCAGCCCGAGCAGGATCATGGCGAGACCGAGGTGCGCGGCCACGAGCGCGGCGTCGAGGTTGAGCTCCACGGTCGCGGCCCCGAGCAGCCCCTGGGCGACGACAAGTGCGACGCACGCCAGCGACGCGCGCACGACGACGGGGTGCGAGCGCCGCATCCGCCGAAGCGCCACGACCGCCGTAGCGATCATGAGCAGCCCGACCACCGAGGCGAGCGCGCGGTGGGAGTACTCGATCACGGCGTTCAGCTCGAGCCCGGGAACGAGATCGCCCTGGCAGAGCGGCCAGCCGTTGAAGCCGCTGCCGGCCGGCCCGCAGCCGAGCCCCGAGTCCGACAGGCGCACGACACCGCCGACGACCACGAGCACGAAGGTCGCGCCGAGGGTGACCGCCAGGAGGCGGCGGAAGCCGGCGGTACGCGCGGTGTCCGAGGCGCTCTTCACGGTCCGATCCCTACGAGGCGCGCGAGGCCACCGGCTGGGCCACCGAGCCGGACGGCCGAGCCTCGCGCTCCAGGATCTCGCGGCGGATGTCCTTCAGGGGCTCGACGCTGCGCACGCGCGGGATCACGTCGAAGTTGTTCTCGGGCGGAGGCGACTGGGTGAACCACTCGAGCGTGTTCCCCTTCCAGGGATCGTTGCCTGCGCGCTGGCCCTTCTTGAAGCTCAGCCCGACGTTGATCAGCGTGATCATCACGCCCATCCCGAGCATGAACGAGCCGATCGTCGAGATCAGGTTGAAGCCCTCCCAGCCCGCGTTCTCCGGGTACCAGTAGATGCGTCGCGGCATGCCGGAGAGCCCGGCCGAGTGCTGGATCAGGAAGGTCAGGTTGAAACCGACGAACATGACCCAGAACGAGAGCCTCCCGAGGCCCTCCGAGAGCATCCGGCCGGTCATCTTCGGGAACCAGTAGTAGAGCCCCGCGAAGATCCCGAACACCGAGCCGCCGAACAGCACGTAGTGGAGGTGGGCGACGATGAAGTAGGTGTCGTGGAGCTGCCAATCGACCGGGAAGACGGCCATCTGGATCCCCGAGATCCCGCCGATCACGAATAGCCCGATGAAGCCGGTCGCGAAGTAGAGCGGCGTCTTGAAGTGAAGCGTGCCGCGCCACAGCGTCGCCAGCCAGTTGAAGATCTTGATCCCCGTGGGCACGGCGATGGCGAACGACGAGAGCATGAAGAACGCGAGCACCACGGTCGCGGTCGGCGTCGTGAACATGTGGTGCGCCCACACGAGCAGCGCGAGGAAGCCGATGCCTGCCGTCGAGGCGGCGATCGCCTTGTAGCCGAAGATCGGCTTGCGTGCGAACACCGGCAGGACCTCGGAGATGATCCCGAAGGCGGGCAGGATCATTATGTAGACCTCGGGGTGGCCAAAGAACCAGAAGAGATGTTGCCACAGGACGGGATCACCGCCCGCGGTCGGGTCGA
>JACCTJ010000061.1 GCA_013812485.1 Thermoleophilaceae bacterium | reverse complement strand
CTGGCGGCCGAGCGGTCGCTGGTTCAACATCCAGTCGGCCCCGATTCGTCAGCCCCGCGTCTCTGAGACCATGGACACTCGGTGTCCCCATCCGAGAGCAAGCGCGAAGCGGTCGAGACGGCGGCCAGCGGCCTCCGCGAGCGCCAGCGGGCCGAGAGCGGTCAGCTCGCCGCCGCGGAGAGCGCGCTGAGGCGAGCCGACCGCGAGCGCGACCGCGCCCGTCGGAAGGCTCGCGGGCGGCTCCGCAGCAGAGGGTCAGCGCACTCGGATGTCACGGACACACCGGGCAAGACCGAACCCGCCGCCGCGAGGACCCTGGCGATGTCGGAGACCCGGAGCGTGCTCGGGGAGCTGAGCGACCGTCTGGAGGAAGGTGAGGACGCGCTCGACATGGCGGCGGCGGTCCACGCCGGCCACGACGGCGTGCTCGTGGCCACAGACCGCCGGCTGGTGTTCGTGGCCCCTCGCCGGCGGCTGTCGCTCGCCTACGACGACGTCGAATCGGTCCACGTGAGGGGCATAGGTGGTCGGGCACCCGGCTCACCGTCCGCTCCGCGGAGGGCCGGACGACCTTCAGCGCGATCCGGCCGAGCCACGCTAAGGAGCTCGCCGAGCTCGTGCGCGGGCGGACGCACGCGCCGGCCGGATAGCGCTCACCGCGTCGCCCCGATAAGCCGCGCCCGCGACTACCTCAGGCCGGCCTCGGGGCCGACGAGCGCGCATCGGAGCTCGATTGCGCCTCCATCGCCTCACCCGCGCGGACGGGCGCCGGCATCAGCGCCGCGGCCCCGAGCACGAGCACGAACGCGCCGACCCGGGCGCTCACCACGAGCGCGTCGTCTCCCAACGGATCGCCGAACACGACCACGCCGGCGAGGATCGCCGACAGGTTGGCCGCAACCGAGGTGACCGCGATCACCCCCACGCCCTCGCCGACCTGCAGGCTCCTTGCCGACGCGAAGAACGAAGCGACCCCCGCGATCACGATGAGGATCGACCAGACGCTCACCAGCGCGAACGGCCCGCTGCCGAGATCGCCGCTCAGAGCTTTGACCGACACGTCGGCGACGCCGAAGCCCATGCCGGCCGCCGCGCCGAGCAGCACCCCGCGCTGAGCGCGGAGCCGCGGGACACGGTGCGAGAACACGAACAGGAGGCCGAGCGCGAGCGCGGCTCCCTCGAAGACGATGATGCCCACGGTCGAGTAGTCGGAGTTGGTCCCGCTGCCCTCGCCGGTGACCGCCAGCAGGGCGAGGGAGACCGCGACGAGCACGACGCCGAACCACTGCCGCCGTCCGAGGTCGAACCCGAAGTAGCGCTCGGCGAGCACGGCGAGCAGCACGAAGCCGCCGGAGAGCACCGCCTGTCCTACCGAGAGCGGCAGCACGGCGAGCGCGCCGACGTGGAAGGCGAAGGCGACGGCGGCCAGCAGCCAGCCGACCGTCCACCACTTCGAGCGGAAGAGGTCGATCGCGCTGCGCAGTGGATGGCGCATGTCGACGTCGGGCGCCGCCACGGCACCGCGGTGCTTGTACAGGAAGCTCAGGTTCGTTCCGATGGCGGCTAAGACCGCGCACCCGAGGCCGACGGCATAGGCCACGGTCAAGCTCGCCCAGCGCTCCCTTCGCGCCGCGAGCGACTCCCGCTCCGCCCGAGTGGCGAGGCCAGAGTACGCGCGTGTGATCCTGCGGCCGGCGGCACCGTCGTCCCCTTCTCCCTTCCGTGATAGGACGGTAGAGGAATCGGAACGAGGCCGCTTGCGGCCCCGCGCATCAGCCCCGCGGACCGCGCCCACCGCGGGCGCGGCAAGGAGACGAGCACGACCGCATGATCTTCCGACAGATCCCCCACGACGACCTCGGCTGCGCCTCCTACCTGATCGGCGACGACGATGCCGGCGTGGCCGCGGTCGTCGACCCGAAGTTCGAGATCGACGAGTACCTCGAGCTCGCCCGCTACATAGGGGTCTCGATCGAGCACATCCTCGAGACCCACAACCACGCCGACCACGTCTCGGGGCACGGAAA
>JACCTJ010000052.1 GCA_013812485.1 Thermoleophilaceae bacterium | reverse complement strand
CCCGGGACGACCAGCCTGTTCCAGGTCCAACAGCTGCCGTCTGTCAAGGTCTCCGGGTGATGACGCGACCGACTCCCTCCCACAAGCTCCGCCTCGGCGGCATGGCCCTCGGCAACGGGCTGCTCGTGCACGGGCCGACGCACTGGGCGGCCGCGGTGCGCGACCCGGGCGACGGCGAGATCCACGTCGCCTCGGGGCGCAAGCCCGAGCTGGCTGCCTCGGCGACCGAGCGGGTACCCGGGCTGCGCGGGGTGACCAAGCTGGCCGAGGCGATCGCGGTGATTCCCCTCGTCAAGCGCGCGCTCCCGGCGGCCCGCCTGCCGATGCAGGATCCGAAGACGCTCGCCGCCATGGCCACCGCCGCGCTCGTCGGTCAGACCGTGCGCCGCCGCGGCACGGCGCGGCGCTCGCTCGGACGCGAGGCGGCCGTCGCGGGCATCAGCCTGCTGCCGGCGCTCATGGCGCTGCGCGGCGGGGACCTCGCCGCCTACCACGGTGTCGAGCACAAGGCCATCGCCGCCTACGAGGACGACGACCGAAGCGCTGCCGACGCCTCGAAGGAGCACGACCGCTGCGGCTCGAACCTCGTCGCCCCGCTGCTGGCCAGCGCCGTGGCCGGCAACGTGGCCGTACGCCGGGCGGGCCTCAAGGGACCCGCCGTCGACGGCGCCGTCGCGCTCGGCAGCGTCGCCTTTGCCATCGAGCTGTTCGCGCTGGCCGAGCGCCACCCCGACTCGGGCATGGCACGCGCGGTGCGCCGTCCGGGGTTCGAGATCCAGCGCGCGCTCGGCACGCGCGAGCCGACCGCGGAGCAGCTTGCGGTCGGCGAGGCGGCGCTGGCGGAGATCGTGCGGGTGGAGGCTCCGGCCTCGTAAGATCGCTCCATGTCGGCCACGAGCGTCCGCGACCGACTCGAGCCGAACGTCTTCCAGCTGCCCGTCGAGCGCCTGCGCGACGGCTACTACTCGGACGCGTACTTCACCTTCTCGAAACAGGTCCTGGAGGCTGAGGACCATCACCCGCACGTCACCATGCAGGTCTTCCAGAAGCAGGAGGCGGTGCTCGGCGGGATCGACGAGGCCATCGCCATCCTCAAGCTCTGTTCGGGCCGGCGTCGGTCCGATGGCTCGTGGGAGGGCGGCTGGAGCGGCCTAACCGTCCGCGCCCTGCACGAGGGCGACGAGATCGTCCCGCACGAGCCGATCATGCAGATCGAGGGCGACTACGCCGACTTCGCCCACCTCGAGACCGTCTACCTCGGCTGCATGGCCCGGCGCACGCTGGTGATGCGCAACGTCAAGGAGGTCGTCGACGCCGCGCGGGGCAAGCCGATCCTCTTCTTTCCCGCCCGCCACGACCACTGGCTCGTGCAGACCGGCGACGGCTGGGCCGCGCACGTGGCCGGGGCAATCGGCGTCTCGACCGACGCCCAGGCCTCGTGGTGGGGCGGCAAGGGCATCGGCACCGTGCCGCACGGGCTGATCGCCGCCTACGCAGGCGACACCGTGGCCGCGGCCGAGGCCTTCGCGCGCCGCTTCGCCGACTCGACCAACGTGGTCGTGCTGGTGGACTTCGACAACGACTCGGTCCGGACCTCGCTCGAGGTCGCCGACGCGCTCGGCGACCGCCTGTGGGGCGTGCGCCTCGACACCGCGGGCACGATGGTCGACCGCGCGCTGTGGGCCGAGATGGGCGAGTTCGACCCGACCGGCGTCAACCCTCGGCTCGTCGAGCGTGTGCGCTCCGCCCTCGACGAAGCCGGGCACGAACGGGTGCGGATCGTCGCCTCCGGCGGCTTCGACGCCGACCGCATCCGCGAGTTCGAGGCCTTGAGGGCGCCGGTCGACTCCTACGGCGTCGGCTCGGCGCTGCTGCGCGGCGGGAACGACTTCACGGCCGACGTCGTGCGCGTGAACGGCCGCGACTGCGCCAAGGCGGGGCGGCGCTACACGCCGAGCGAGCGGCTGGAGCGCGTGCTGCCGGGAGACGCCTGAGCGAAGTCGGCGGACCTACGTCGCCTCGACGCCCGGGATCATCCCGTTGCGAAAGGCGTCCACGAACAGCCGGTGGTCCTCGCGCGTGAGCTCGCCGTAGTCGGCGCCGAACGTGCACAGCCACTCAACGAACGAGTCGTCGTCGTCTCCGACCGCCTCGAGAATCGCCTTCTCGGTCTCGAAGTTCACCAGCGTCTCGTCGCTCGAGGCATCGGAGACGCAGTGGACCTTGGCGGTTGCCTTGCCGAGGTCGCGCAACAGCGCGCTGACCTCGTCCGGCTCGGTCACGCCGTCCCAGTCCACGTCGTTGGCGTACGGCGAGAGCTCCTGCACGACCTGGCCGTAGCCGTCGAGCTCGCACCAGCCAAGCCATGGGTCGGCGTGGGCTTGGAGCGCGCGCTGTGACAGGGCGGTTCGATGGCCCTGGTGCTTGAAGTACTCACGGATGTTCTTGTCGGTCACGACGCGGCTCGGCGCGGGCACGTTGGCTCGCTTGATCGACAGGATCACGTCGTTCTCGAGCGCCTGGGTGCTCCCTTCGATCAGCAGCGAGTAGACCGGCAGCCCGGCGCTCCCGATCCCGACCCCGGTGAGGGTGACCGCGTCCTTGACCGCGTAGGAGACGCTCTGTTGGCGGTTGCGCTCGGGGATGGTCTCGAGGTACTGCTCGAACGCGTTGATCACCCGCGCCTGCTCTCCGAACTCCAGCCGGCGCTCGCCGGCCGAGTCCTTGAAGCGGCGCTCGCCGCCCTCGATCAGCGTCAGCGAGTCGAGCAGCTCGATCCGGGTCCCCGCGCGCGCACCCACGAGGATGTCGTGAACCGCACCCTCGGTGTTGTCGAGCGTGAGGCGGAACTCCTCGTCGCGCTCCCCCCCGGCGAAGGTCCGCACCTGGCCGAGGTAGGCGCGCGCGTAGGTCTCGATCAGCTCGCGAATCGTCCGGTCGGGGAAGGCCTTGGAGAATCCGAGCAGCGCGAGGCTCGCAGCCATCCGCTGGACGTCCCAGGTGAAGTGGCCGAGGTAGGCCTCGTCGAAGTCGTTGACGTCGAAGACGAGGACGCCCTGGGAGTCCATGTAGGTCCCGTAGTTCTCGGCGTGGAGGTCGCCCTGGATCCAGATCCGGCTCGTGCGCTTGTCGGCGTAGGGATCGTCGAGGCGGTCGACGTCGTGGTAGAAGAGCGGCGCGCTGCCGCGGTAGAAGTCGAACGGCTCGGCGGCCATCTTGCGGAACTTGCGCCGGAAGGCCGGCGGATTGATCTCGATCAGCTCGGAGAAGGCGGCGGCCAGAGTGTCGACGATCTCCTTCTGGCGATCTTCGTTGGAGGCGGAGCGCAGGTCGTCGAGGGAGGACATGCGCCGGAGAATAAGGGCTCCGCGGCGATCGTGCCGGGAGTGACGGTCGGCGCGCGCGGGAACCTCCATCAGAGCCCTCACCACTCATGGTCTCCTCCCACCCGCCGATACCTAGGGAACGATGTCCGCCCCTGCCCTGATCGCCCTTTCCTTCACGGACGTCGAGAACTGGGCGCTCACCTGGCTGCCGATCCTCTTCATGGGGCTGATCGTCCTGCTGATCGGGGTGACGCTGCGGCACATGCCGCGGACCAAGCCGCAGGAGATCAAGCCGCAGTCCTCGGACTCGATCAGCTGGGACGACGTCGCCGGAGTCAACGAGGCCAAGGCCGAGCTGCGCGAGGTCGTCGACTTCCTGCGCGACTCGAAGCGCTTCAAGCGCCTCGGCGCCAAGGTCCCGAAGGGGATCCTCCTGCACGGCCCGCCCGGCACCGGCAAGACGCTGCTGGCCAAGGCCGTGGCCCACGAGTCGAGCGCCAAGTTCTTCGCCCAGTCGGCTTCGTCGTTCGTCGAGATGTTCGCCGGTCTCGGCGCGGCGCGCATCCGCCGCCTCTTCCGCATCGCGCGCAAGCAGGCTCCGGCGATCATCTTCATCGACGAGCTCGACGCCGTGGGCGCGACCCGCGGCAAGGACATCTCCGGCGAGTAGGACCAGACGCTCAACCAGCTGCTGGTCGAGATGGACGGCTTCGCGAGCGCCGCTTGCCGGAGTCGACCTCGAGCTGGTAGCGCGCCAGACCAGCGGGCTCTCCGGCGCCGACCTCGCGAACATCTGCACGAGGCCGCGATCTTCGCCGGCCGTGCGCACCGAGAGACCACCCTCATGGAGGACTTCGAGTCCGCGCTCGAGCGCGTCGTCGCGGGGATGCAGTCGCGGCGGGTCATCAACGACCACGAGAAGCGGGTGATCGCCTACCACGAGGCCGGCCACGCCCTGTGCTCGGAGCTCCTGCCCGGCGTCGAGCGCGTGCACAAGATCTCGATCGTCCCGCGCGGACGGGCGCTCGGCTACACGCTCAACCTGCCCGAGGAGGACCGCTACCTCAAGGACAAGGAGGAGCTGATCGAGCACATGACCGTGCTGCTCGCCGGCCGGGTGGCCGAGCACGTGGTCTTCGGGAGGATCACCACCGGCGCCTCCGACGACCTCAAGCGGGTCTACGAGCTCAGCCGGTCCATGATCGCCGAATACGGCATGGGCACCGAGCTCATGTCGCGCCGGCTTCCCGCCGACGACTACTCGGTCTCCGACGCGACGCGTCGCCTCGTCGACGACGAGCAGAAGCACCTGACGGACCTGGCCTGGCGGCACGCGCTCGCGGTCATCGTCGAGCACCGCCCGCTGCTCGACGCGCTCGCCTCCACCCTGCTCGAGCAGGAGGTCCTGCTGCGCGGCGACATCGAGCGGATCGTCGGGGAGGAGCGCGTGCGCGAGGCCGAGGTGGCGACCGAGGAGGCGCTCGAGCGTTCCCCCGTGAGCCGAGAGCAGAAACTGCCGCCGGTCAGAGCCGGCGATGTACCCGTGACGGCGGCGGCGGCCCTCGGGCCGTTTCCCAGCGCGCTGCCCGAGCGCAAGCCGCCGGCAGAGGGCTGAGTCTGCGCCAGGGCTGCGGGGCAGGCAGGGTCAGACGGTCGCGCGCGGCATGAGCACCCAGAGCGCCAGGTAGGCCAGCACCTGGGGCCCGGGCAGGATCATCGAGATCACGAAGACGATCCGCAGCGTCCGGGCCCGGCCGCCGAAGTTCTGGGCGAGTCCGGCGAGCACGCCTCCCGCGATCCCTCCCGTGGTCGCCCTGGTCAGGCCGAAGTTGCGAAGCGCTCCGATCATCGAGCGGTGTATACCCGTGCGGGTCGCCCGCATGCATCGAGGCCGGCCCGCCCCGTGGTCCCGGCCGAAGCGCCGGTAGACTCCGCGCCCGTGTTCGGACGCATCGACCACATCGGCGTCGCCGTCGAAGACCTCGACGCCGCGATGGAGCTCTACCGCGACCGACTCGAGATGCGCGAGCAGCACCGCGAGACCGTCGAGGAGTTCGGCGTCGAGGTCGTCCTGCTCGAGGTCGGCGAGAGCCACGTCGAGTTGCTGCGCCCGCTCTCGGAGGAGACCGGCGTCGCGCGCTTCATCGAGCGCAACGGCCCGGGCATCCACCACGTCGCCTACGGCACGGACGACATCGACGCCGCGCTCGACGCCGCCCGCGCGGCCGGCCTGCGCCTGATCGACCAGGAGCCGCGGCGGGGAATCCGGGGCAGCCGCGTAGCCTTCATGCACCCCCAGGCCACAGCCGGAGTGCTCACCGAGCTGGTGGAGGCGGCGCACTAGATGGCCGGCGAGGAGCGCGCCAAGCGCGTCGACATCGGATTCTCCGGCGGCCAGGTGCTGTCGCTGCGCATCCCGGAGGAGGCCTACCGGTCGCTCGGCGAGGAGGTCCGGTCGGGCAGCCAAGGCTGGCACCAGCTCGAGGCCGAGGACTCGGACGTCTCCGTGAACCTCGGCCAGGTGGTCTACGTACGGCTCGACACGGAGCAGCAGCGGGTCGGCTTCTAGCCGTCCCCTGGCTGCCGCAGCCTCTTCTCCACCACCCGCTCGGTGTCGGCGGAAGGCTTGAGCCGCTAGCTCCTCTTCTCCTTGGAAGAACCCGAGACGATCCCCTATCCCGGCACCGAGAGCGAGGACGCTCCTCGGCCGGAGACCCTCGAGGAGGAGGTCGGGCGCCGTCTGCTCGTCTCCTTCGACCGGCT
>JACCTJ010000135.1 GCA_013812485.1 Thermoleophilaceae bacterium | reverse complement strand
GCATGCGCCGGTCCGCCGGGGCGGCGTCGCTCGCCTCGACCTCACCGAGCGCCGCGGTAAGCGCGCCGAGCGCGGCTTCGGCGCCGCCCGGAGTCGTGCGCACGATCGCGTTGGCGGGCGGGTCCAGCGCGCCGGGTCGTCCGCCGACCAGGATGACCTTGATCCCGAAGCGGCGGATGGCCTTGCGCACGCGCAGGTCGAGGATCGGCGACTCGTCCTGAAGCTCGGTGTCGACCACGACGACCGCGCCGGCGTGGTCGAGGTCGGAGACCATGGCCGCGAGCTCGGGCCGCGCCAGCGCGCGCGCGTGGTGGGCTTCGATCGGCCCACCGGCTCGGGAGTCGACGTGCGGCGAGCCGAGGCCCTCGCGCATCAGCCTCTGGAGGAGGAAGCCCTCCTCGTTGGAGGTCTCGCCCCCCGCCAGCGCCGCGGTCTTCGCGCCGGCCTTGCGCAACCCCTCGGCCGCCGCGGCGAGCGCGCTGTCCCACGAGACCTCGCGCAGCGCCCCGCCCTCCTTGACCATCGGGCGGGTGATGCGCTCGGGGGAGTGGATGGCCTGGAAGCCGAAGCGCCCGCGGTCGCACAGCCAGCCGTCGTCGACCTCGGCGTTGTCGCGGGCGAAGACGCGCAGCACCTTGGCGTCGTCGCGGACCGTGAAGGTCACGTTGCACTGGCTCGGGCACAGCGTGCAGACCGAGCCGCCGTTCTCGACGTCCCAGGGGCGGGCGCGGAAGCGGTAGGCGTTCGAGGTCAGCGCGCCCACCGGGCAGAGGTCGACGATGTTGCCCGAGAACGGAGCGACGTAGGGGTGACCGTCGTGGGTCCCCACGAAGGTCGAGTCGGCGCGCTCGAGGAAGACGAGCTGGTAGTCCTCGGCGATCTCCTGCGAGAAGCGCACGCAGCGGAAGCAGATGATGCAGCGCTCGCGGTCGATGGCGATCAGGGGCGAGAGCTCGAGCGGCTTCTCGAAGTGGCGCTTGGGCTCGATGAAGCGCGAGCGCCCCGCGCCCCAGCCGAAGGCGATGTCCTGGAGCGGGCATTCGCCGCCCTTGTCGCACACCGGGCAGTCGAGCGGGTGGTTGACGAGCAGGAACTCGACTATCGCGTTCTGGGCCTGCTTGACCCGTTGCGTGGTGGTGACCACGACCATGCCGTCCTTGACCGGCGTCGAGCACGCCGTCTGGAGCTTGGGGATGCCCTCGATCTCGACGAGGCACATGCGGCACGCGCCCACGGGCTGGCCGAGCTTCGGCTCGTAACAGAAGACGGGGATCTCGACGTCGCCGTACTTGGCGCCGTCGACGAGCATCGAGCCCTCGGGCGCGGTGACCTCGCGGCCGTCGATCTCGAAGGTGACGAAGTTGGGTATCGGGCGGGGCATGGTCGTTCTTCGTTGGCCGGGGCCGGGAGGCGCTACGCCGGCCCGATCCGTGGAGAGGCGGCGAGCTCGGGTGCGCCCTGCTCGACGAGCGCGCCCTCGTTACGGACCCGCGCCTCCTCCGCGTGGCGCTCGAACTCATCCCGGAACTTCTCGAGCATCGAGCCGATCGGCATGGCCATCGAGTCGCCGAGCACGCACAGGCAGTTGCCCTCGATGTTGGTCTGAACCTGCTGCAGAAGCTCGAGGTCCATCGGCGTGGCCTCGCCGGACTCGACGCGCTCGAGCATCTTCACCGTCCAGTTCGTGCCCTCGCGACAGGGTACGCACTTGCCGCACGACTCGTGGCGGTAGAACTCGGCGAGCCGCAGCGCGAGCGGGACGAGCGGCTGCGAGTCGTCGACGACGATGATCGAGCCCGAGCCGAGCATCGAGCCGGCTTGGGCCATGGTCTCGAAGTCGTAGGCCAGGTCGAGGCTCTCGTCGCCGGTGAGCACGGGCGCGGAGGATCCGCCAGGAAAGAAGCACTTGATCTCGCGACCCTCGGGTGGCCCGCCGGCCAAGCCGCAGACGATCTCGCGGATCGTCGTGCCGAGCGGAACCTCGTAGTTGCCCGGACGCTGCACGTTGCCCGACACCGAGACGACCTTCGTGCCCGTCGACTTCTCGGAGCCGACCTTGCGGTACTCCTCGACGCCCATGCCGATCACCAGCGGCACGTTGCACAGCGTCTCGACGTTGTTGATCAGCGTCGGGCCCTGGTACAGGCCCGCGTTGGCCGGGAACGGCGGCTTCAGGCGCGGGTTGCCGCGCTTACCCTCGAGGGAGTCGAGCAGGCCGGTCTCCTCGCCGCAGATGTAGGCGCCGGCCCCACGGTGCACGACGAGGTCGAGGTCGAACTCCAGGTCGAGGATGTCGCGCCCGAGGTAGCCGGCCTCGTAGGCCTCGGCCACGGCGGCCTCGAGGATGTCGCTCTGGAGCTCGTACTCCCCGCGGATGTAGATGAACGACTTGTTCGCCCCGATCGCCCGCGCGGCGATGATGCAGCCCTCGATGAGCAGGTGCGGGTTGCGCTGGATCAGCACGCGATCCTTGAAGGCGCCGGGCTCGGACTCGTCGGCGTTGCAGACCAGGTACTTGTCCATGTCGCCCTTGGGTATGAAGCCGGCCTTCTTGCCCATGGCGAAGCCCGCACCGCCGCGGCCACGCACGTCGGACTCGGAGATCTGCTGCAGAACCTCGTCGGGATCCATCTCGGTGATCGCCTTGCGCATCGCCGCGTAGCCGCCGAGGCGCTCGTAGACCTCGAGCGTCGCGAGTCCGGGCTCGTCGATGTCCTTGAGCAGGCGTATGGTCGGAGCGCTGGTCACTGCGGGGCCTCCTCCTGCGGTGGCGGATCGCCGCCGCCCGGCGGCATGTGGTCGGAGTCCTCGAGGCCGCGGCCCGGCAACGGCTTGCGGCCCTCGCGCACCGCGGCGACGATCTCGGGCGCATCGCTCGGGTCGAGCGGGCCGATGTAGCGGCCGTCGACCGAGGCCATCGGCTGCATGTCGCAGGCACCCAGGCACTCGAACTCGCGGATGTCGGTGTCGCCGAGGCCTGACTCCTCCGCCGCCTCGACGATCGCGTCGAAGACCGCCTTGGCGTTCGAGAGGTGGCAGGAGACGCTCGTGCACACGAACACGTAGTGGTGCCCGGCCGGCTCCTCGTTGAGCATGTCGTAGAACGACGCGATCGAGGACAGGTAGGCCGGAGTCACCTTCATGACCGCGGCGACCTGCTGCATGGCCTCCGTGGAGAGGTACCCGTGTTGGCGCTGCGCGGCCCAGAGCGCGGGGATCACGGCCGAGCGCGGATCGGGATAGAGCGACATCCGGTACTCGATCTCGGCCTTGAGCTCGGGCGGCACGCGCACGTCGGCGAGCTGGGGGATGACCGCGGGGTCCTTGTCCAGGTCGGCCGGCAGGTCCCAGCCCGCCGCGACCGAGGGCTTCGTCGAGGCGATCTGGCGGTCGAGCCCGACCATGCGATCGGCGACGAGCGGGCGGTCGGCGCGGATCGAACCGTTGGGCTGTCCGTCGCGCGGGGCCACTACCGGTCGATCCCTCCCAGGATCGGATCGAGCATGGCGATGCCCGCTACGAGGTCGGCGATCAGCTCGCCCCTGGCCATGTCCGGCAGGCACTGGAGGTTGACGAACGACGGATCGCGCATGTGCACGCGCGCCGGCTTCGACGAGCCGTCGGCCACGACGAAGCAGCCGAGCTCGCCGCGTGGCGACTCGATCGCCTCGTAGACCTCGCCCGGCGGCACGCGGAAGCCCTCGGTCACGAGCTTGAAGTGGTGGATCAGCGCCTCCATGCTCGTCGCGAGCTCGTGGCGCGGCGGCAGGGCGACCTTGCGGTTCGAGGTGATGAACGGCCCTTCCGGCATCCCGTCGACGGCCTGCTCGATGATCTTGAGCGACTCGCGCATCTCGGCCACGCGCACGCGGTAGCGGTCGTAGTGGTCGCCGACCGTGCCGACGGGGATCTTGAAGTCGAAGTCCTCGTAGGAGCAGTACGGCATGGTCTTGCGCAGGTCCCACGGATCGCCGGTGGCGCGCATCAGCGGCCCGCTCACGCCGAGCGAACGCAGCCGCTCCTGGGGGACGATCCCTACGTTGCGCAGGCGCTCGATGAAGATCTGGTTCTCGTTGAGCAGCGCCTCGTACTGGTCGATGCGGGTCGACATGTTGGCCGTGCACTCGCGGCACTTGGCGGCCCAGCCCGGCGGGATGTCCTCCATCACGCCGCCGACCTGGAAGTAGCGGGTGTGCAGGCGCTGGCCACCCGACATCTCGAACAGGTCGAGGATCGAGTCGCGGTCGCGCAGCGTCCACCAGAGCATGGTGATGGCGCCGAGGTCGAGCGCCGAGGTGCCGAGCCAGAACAGGTGGCTGGCGATCCGGTTGAGCTCCATGTGGACGACCCGGAGATACTGCGCGCGGGCCGGCACCTCCTCGTCGAGCAGACGCTCGACGGCCGCGCAGAAGACGTAGGCGTTGAAGTAGTAGGCCAGGTAGTCCATCCGCTCCACGAACGTGATGGCCTTCCAGTACTGCTGGTCCTCGCAGCTCTTCTCGATGCCGGTGTGGACGTAGCCGATCAGCGGCACGACGTCGCGCACGACCTCGCCCTCGAGCGTGCAGATCAGGCGCAGCACCCCGTGGGTGGCGGGGTGGTGCGGACCCATGTTGACCGTGAAGAGCTCGGCGTCGGGCTCGACCTCGGTGCCGGC
>JACCTJ010000362.1 GCA_013812485.1 Thermoleophilaceae bacterium | reverse complement strand
GGGGCCGACTGCCTGCCCGTGGCCCTCGCGGCGCCGGTTGGCCTCGCGCAGTGGCTCGACGGCCTCGGGCTGAGCGCGGACGACCGCGAGCGGGTCGCCCGCGGGGCGCGCTCGGGCCCGTCCCTGGCCGCCACTCTCCGCCGCCCCGGCGACGCCCCGCTCACCGCCTCGGCTCTGCGCGAGCTGCTCGCCCGCGAGCCGCCCGAGGCGCTCGCCCTCGCTCTCGCGCTCGGCGCGCCGGCCGAGCCGATCGCCCGCTACGCCGACGTCCTGCGGTTCGTGCGCCTCTCCATCGACGGCGACGACCTCCTGTCCGCGGGCGTACAGCCCTCGCCGGCGCTCGGCCGGGCCCTCGCCGAGACCCTGCGGCGCAAGCTCGACGGGCAGGTCGCGGACCGCGACGAGGAGCTCCGCGTCGCGCTCGCGCTCGCGCGCGGCGAGGAGGACGGTCGATGAGCGAGCCGGCTCCGATCGAGCTCGAGCTTCCCGGCGCTCGGGTCGCGTTCTCGACCCGCCTCGGAGGCGTGAGCAAGGTTCCGTACCGCTCGCTCAACCTCGGCGTGCTCACCGACGACGACCCCGAGCGCGTGGGCGAGAACCGCCGCCGCCTCGCCGCCGCCGCCGGGCTCGCCCCCGGGTCGGTCGCCATGGGGTGGCAGGTTCACGGCTCAGAGCTCGCCGAGTGGACCGAGCCTGCGGGGCCGAACGGCCCCCTCGCCCCGGGCGCTGAGCTCGCACAGGTCGACGGCCATCTCACCGACCTTCCCGGCCTCGGGCTGCTCGTGCTCGGGGCCGACTGCCTGCCCGTGGCCCTCGCGGCGCCGGGCCGCGTCGCCATGGTGCACTGCGGCTGGCGCGGGCTGGCCGCCGGCATCGTCGAGGCCGCGGTCGCGCGCTTCGACGAGCCGCCGACGGCGGCCCTGGGCCCGGCGATCGGGCGCTGCTGCTACGAGGTCGGGCCCGAGGTACTCGCGGAGTTCGAGGGTCTCGAGGACGTCGCCGAGGGTCGCATGCTCGACGTCCGCGCTGTCGCTCGTCGGAAGCTCGTGGCGGCCGGGGTCACGCGCATCGAGGACGTCGACCTGTGCACGAGCTGCCGCGAGGACCTCTTCTTCTCCCACCGCCGCGATGCCGGAGTGACCGGGCGCCAGGCGGGGATGGTGTGGCGGACCGGGTGAGCGAGACGGCGGGCCGGCTCGCCTTCGGAGGGCTTCGCGCCGAGGGGATCGCGGCGAACCTCGCGCGCGTGCGCGAGCGGATCGCGGCCGCCGGCGGCGATCCGGCCGCCGTCGAGATCTGCGCCGCCGTCAAGTACGTCGCCGCCGGCGAGCTGCCCGCCCTGGCCGAGGCCGGCATCGAGCTCGTCGGGGAGAACCGCGCCCAGGACCTGCTCGCCAAGCAGGCCGAGCACGCCGACCTCTTCACGTGGGACTTCATCGGCACGCTCCAGAGCCGCAAGGTCCGCGAGGTCGCCGGGGCGGTCAGGTTGATCCACTCCGTGGCCTCCGACTCGGCGCTGCGGCGGCTCGCGCAGCATCCCGCCCCCGAGATCCTCGTCGAGGTCGACGTCGCGGGGGAGGAGGGCAAGGCGGGCATCGCGCCCGGCGAGCTCGACGACTTCATCGCGCGGGCCCCGGTGCCGGTGAGCGGCCTGATGACCATGCCCCCCGCCGTCGAGCGGCCCGAGGACAGCCGCCGCCACTTCGCCCGCCTCGCGGAGCTGGCCGCCGATCACGGCCTCGCGCGGCTCTCGATGGGCACGACCCAGGACTTTGAGGTCGCCGTGGCCGAGGGCGCGACCATCGTCAGGCTTGGGAGCGTGCTCTACGAGGGCGCCTCCGGCTCCTCCTGAGGCAGGCGCCGCGACAGGAACTCGGCGATCCTCCGAGACAGCCTCGCCCCCTGCCAGGCCAGCGGCGCCTCACCCTCGTCCTCGACGGCGAGCTCGGCGCGCGGCAGCCTCTCGACGTAGGCCTCGGCGACCTCGAACGGGTGGCCGGGATCGGAGGAGTCGCGGCTGCCGACCACGAGCACGGGCGACTCGACCGAGCGCAGCGCCTCGAGGCCGCCCTCGAAGGCGCTCGAGCGGGGAACGACCTCGACGGCGTCGGCCACCGCTCTGGGGTCGTGGTGGGCTTCGAGGCGCTGGCGAGTAGCCCTCATGAGCGCCTCACGCCAGCGCTCGGCCACCGGCGGGTCGTAGGCCTCGAGGAAGCCCTCGACGCCGCGCTCGCGCAGGCCGGCCGCGAGCCGGTCCCAGGCCTCGAGCTCGCGCGCCTCGGCGCTCGGCCCGCCGCGCGAGGCCGGGGTGATCTGCACGAGCGCGTCGACCCGCTCCGGCGAGGCCAGCGCGAAGGCCAGCGCCGTGGCCGCTCCCATCGAGCTGCCCGCCAGCACGCAGCGCTCGAGCTCGAGGTCGTCGAGCACGCGTCCGAGGTCGGCGGTCAGGTCCGAGTACTCGTAACCTTCACGGCTGGGGGCGGGGGAGGAGGCGCCGTGACCGCGGGCGTCGTAGGCGATGACGCGAAAGCCCTGGCGCTCAAGCCCGCGAGATCCCTGGACGACGTAGCGCCGGGTGGCCGTGAGGCCGTGGAGGAGCACCACGGTGTGACCGGTGCCGGAGATCTCGCCGGCCAGGGCGCCCGAGCCGGGAATCGGGACTTCGAATGGGTTGGGTCTGTCGTCGTTCGTCACGTCGTCGCTCGTGTTGCCAGGTTGTAACCTCGACGGAGGCTTTTTCCACCGCTCGCGCGAGGATTCTCGCCCGCGCGCGCGAAAGGCACCGCGATGGCCCTCCGCGACACCTGGCACAAGACGATGGTCTACTTCGGCCTGGCCGAGGACGACCGCTACCCCGACGAGCCTGATCTCGAGGAGGTCGAGCCCCACCCGGAGCCCGAGACCCAGCTGCGCTCGCGCTACCGCGAGCGCCCGAACGTGCGACGGCTCTCGAACCGCCGCCGCGGCGGCGACGACATCGACGAGATCTTCTCGGACGAGCCCGAGCGGCCCGAGAGCCGCTCGACCCGCCAGCTGCGCGCGGTCCCCCCCAACGGCCGCGCCGGCGTTCAGGTCCACCTCGTGGTCCCGAAGAACTTCAACGACGCCCAGCAGATCGCGGATCAGTTCAAGAACGAGCTGCCGGTGATCCTCAACCTCCAGGGGACCGACACCGAGCTGGCCAAGCGCCTGATCGACTTCTCCTCGGGCCTGACCTACGCGCTCGACGGGGGCATGCAGAAGGTCGCCGAGAAGGTCTTCATGCTCACCCCGCCCAACGTCGAGGTCTCCGCCGAGGAGCGCGCGCGGCTGATCGAGAAGGGCTTCTACAACCAGTCCTGACCCGCGGCGGGCGGGGGCGGCTGGCGCGCGGCCGTGGATCGGCGGGGCGGCACCTATTCTTCGCGGGCCATGGTCATCGGGCTGATCGGAGCGGGCAACATGGGCTCGGCGCTCGCGCGCGGGCTGGGCGAGCCCCTGCTCGTGGTCGACGCCGAGCGCTCGCGGGCGCAGGCGCTGGCGATCGAGCTCGGAGGAGAGGCTCTCGACTCGGCCGCGGAGCTGTCAGAGCGCGCCGACGTCGTGGTCCTCGCCCACAAGCCGGCGCAGCTCGACGAGGTCGCCGGCGAGCTCGGCGGTCGCCCAGGCGCGGTCGCCTCGATTCTCGGCGGCACCAGCGTCGCCGCGGTCGAGCGCGCCTACCCGGAGGTGCCGGTGTACCGGTTCATGCCGAACCTCGCCGTCGAGGCCCGCCGAGGGGTCATCTGTTACGCGCCGGGCGCCCGCGCCGGGGAGGGCCCGGAGCGCGAGCTCCTCGGTCTCATGGGCCGGGCCGGTACGCTCGTCGAGCTCGACGAGCCGCTCATCGAGCCGGCCACCGCGCTCATGGGCTGCGCGCCCGCCTTCTTCGCGCTCGTCGTCGAGGCGCTGGTCGACGCGGGCGTGCGCCACGGCCTGCCGGCCGAGCGCGCCGGTGTGATGGCCTCACAGACCATGGCCGGCACCGCGGCCCTGATCGTGGACGGCGGGCTCGACCCGGGAGAGTTGCGGCGGAGGGTGACCTCGCCTGGCGGCTCGACCGCACGGGGGCTCGCGGAGCTCGAGCGCGGCGGGGTCCGAGCCGCCTTCGCCGACGCGGTGGCGGCCGTCGTCGAGGCCGGGCGGCGATGAGCGCCGTGCCCCTCCTGGCCGCGATCGGCCGTGCGGACATCGCGGCCTACGTCGACACCCTGTTCACGGTCTACGTCGCCCTGATCATCGTGCGGATCGTGCTCTCGTGGATCCCGCGCATGCCCTACAACCCGGCGCTGCGGACGGTCATCGGCTTCGTGGAGGACGTGACGAGTCCCTACCTCAACCTGTTCCGCCGCTTCATCCCGCCGATACGGATCGGGCCCGCGGCGCTCGACCTCAGCCCGGTGATCGGGATCTTCCTGCTGATCATCCTGCAGGGCGTCATCGTCGGGCTGATCGGGGGCTGAGGACGCCGGTGGGCGGCTCACCCGAGGCAGGGAGCGTCTCGAGGCTCAGGGCGTTCGCGCTCGCGGCGCTCGTGCTCGCCGTCGTCGCGGCGCTCGACCAGGCGACCAAGGCGCTGGCCCTCGCCTCGCTCGCTCCGGGGCAGCCCGAGAGCGTGTTCTTCGGGCTCGACCTGAGCGTCTCGCGTAACACGGGGATCGCCTTTGGCGCCCTCGCCGGCGCGGGGGACGCCGTGATCGTCGCGCTCGTGGCGATCGCGGTCGGCGTCCTGCTCGTCTTCTTCGCGGCGCGCGCTGACCGGCCGCTGCTGTGGCTACCGATCGGGATGGTGCTCGGCGGCGCCGCCGGCAACCTGATCGACCGGGGTCGGATCGGCGCCGTGGTCGACTTCATCGACCCGTCGTTCTGGCCGGCGTTCAACCTCGCCGACATGTCGATCGTCCTTGGGGTGCTCGGGGTCCTCTACGTCGCGGAGGGTCGCAAGGAGGAGCCCGAAGCCACGCGGGGCACTGGCGAGGAGGGCGCGAGCGCTGCCCCGTCGAGCCCGCGGCCGGGCGCAGGTCGCCCGCGCGCGGGCGGCGAATCGGCGCATTGCCACGACTCGAGCTGAGCGCCGGCGCCGAAGATGCGGGGGCGCGTCTCGACGTCTACCTCGCGGCCTCGCCTGAGATCGGGACCCGTGCCGCCGCGCAGCGGCTGATCGAGGCCGGCCGCGTGCAGGTCGGCGGCCGCGCTCGGCTCAAGCGCCACCGGCTGACCCCGGGCGAACGCGTGGTCGTCGAGCTCCACGCTCCGGCGGAGGGCGGGACAGGCGAGGCCGCGGGTGCCGCGGGTGCCGCGGGTGCGAGCGTCCTGCACACCGTCGTCTTCGAGGACGACCACCTGATCGTGGTCGACAAGCCGGCCGGGGTGGTCGTCCACCCCGGGCACGGCCAGGCGCACGGCACCCTCGCCCAGGCTCTCGCCGGTCGCGCCGCCGGAGGTCCTCCGGATCGCCCCGGCATCGTCCACCGCCTCGACCGCGACACCTCCGGGCTGCTCGTCGTCGCCCGCTCCGAGGCGGTCCACGCCGCTCTGAGCGAGGCGCTGCGCCGCCGCGAGCTCCGCCGGGAGTACGTTGCGCTCGTCGAGGATATTCCCGACGCGCGCAGCGGGACCATCGACGCCCCGGTCGGCCGCGACCGCGCCGACCGCACGCTGATCTCGACGACCAGCGACCGGCCGCGCTCGGCCCGCACCCACTTCGAGATCCGCGAGGCCCTCGCCCGCACGGCACTGCTCGCGCTGCGCCTCGAGACCGGCCGTACCCACCAGATCCGCGCCCACCTTGCGGCCATCGAGCATCCCGTCTGCGGCGATGCGCGCTACGGAGGCCGGTCGAGCGGCGCCCGCCTCGGCCTCGAGCGCCAGTTCCTGCACAGCTCCCGCCTCGGCTTCGTGCACCCGCTCACCGGCGAGGAGCTCGACTTCGAGTCGGCCCTGCCCGGCGATCTCGAGGCCGCCCTCGAGCGGGCGCGCGCCGAGTCCCCGCCGGGCGCGCGCCGCGAGGACTGAGCCGGGCAAGCCCGCAGGCGTGCCCTATCCTGTGCTGCCCGCAGTCCACCCCAACCCCGCCGGAGACGGCGCGGCCCCTGCCCGAGCGCCGTAGGGCGCCGGGTCCCGCGTAGCGCCCGGCGGAATCTCGACATGCCCCCAAGGGAAGGAACCGAGTGCCCGACGTAGGGATCAAAGAGCTGCTCGAGGCCGGAGTCCACTTCGGCCATCAGACGAGACGCTGGAACCCCCGCATGCGCCGCTTCATCTTCGGCGAGCGCGGGGGCATACACATCATCGACCTCCAGAAGACCGACGTGCTGCTGCACGAGGCGCGCGAGTTCGCGTCCGGGATCGCCGCCCGCGGCGGCAGCGTGCTTTTCGTCGGCACGAAGAAGCAGGCGCGCGATGCGGTGCGCGAGACCGCCCTCGCCGCCGGCATGCCCTACATCGACCAGCGCTGGCTCGGTGGCCTGCTGACTAACTTCGGCACGATCTCGGGGCGGATCGACCGTCTGCACCAGCTCCACAACTGGAAGGAAGACGGCACCCTCGATCTCCTGCCGGTGCGCGAGCGGATCGCCGCCGAGGCCGAGCTCGAGAAGCTGACGACCAACCTGGGTGGCGTGCGCGACATGCAGCGCGTCCCCGACGCCGTCTTCATCGTCGACCTGAAGACCGAGGAGCTCGCGGTGCGGGAGGCCCGGCGCCTCAACCTGCCGATCATCGCGCTCGTCGACTCGAACGTCGATCCGGGCCCTGTCGCGTACCCGATCCCCGGCAACGACGACGGCATGCGCTCCTGCCGGGTCGTGGTCGAGGCCATCGGCGACGTGGTCCGCGACAGCGCCGCCCGCTTCCGCGCCGAGGAGGAGAAGGCTCGTCGCGAGGCCGAGGAGCAGGCGGCCCGCGAGGCGGAGGAGCGTGCCCGGCGCGAGGCTGAGGCGCAAACCCGGCGCGAGGCCGAGGAGCAGGCGGCCCGCGAGGCCGCGGCCGCGGCCCAGGCCGCCCCCGGCCCGGAGGTCGAGGCCGACCCGCAGGTGACCCAGGCGGCGCAGTCGGCGCAGTCCCGCGCGGGCGCCCAGCCTCGGCCCGCCGGAGAGGGACAGGCGGGCGGCCAGTGAGCACTCCCGTCGCCGCCGGCGACGTCAAGGCCCTGCGCGAGCGCACGGGCGCGGGCATGATGGACTGCAAGGCCGCTCTGCAGGAGTCCGGTGGCGACCTCGACAAGGCGGTCGAGCAGCTGAAGGTCAAGCTCGGCAAGCAGGTCGGCAAGCTCGCCGGCCGCGAGACGACCGAGGGCACCGTCCAGTCCTACATCCACGCCAACGGCAAGGTGGGCGTGCTCGTCGAGGTCGACTGCAACACCGACTTCGTGGCCCGCAACGAGGACTTCATCGCCTTCGCCAAGGACATCGCGCTGCACATCGCCGCGTCGCCGACGACCCGCTTCGTCAGCGAGGACGAGATCCCCGACGACGACAAGCAGGCCGAGCTGCGCGTCTTCGAGCAGCAGGCCGCCGACAAGCCCGAGAACGTGCGGGCGAGGATCGCCGAGGGCAAGCTGCGCAAGTGGATGGAGGAGGTCGTCCTGCTCCATCAGCCCCACGTCAACGGCGACAAGTACGAGGGCAAGACGATCGAGCAGCTGCGCGCGGAGCTCGCGGGGCAGACGGGCGAGAACGTCGTCGTCCGGCGCTTCGCCCGCTTCCAGGTCGGGGCGTGACGCAGCCCGCCTTCGGGCGCGTCCTCCTGAAGCTGTCGGGCGAGGCGCTCATGGGCGACCTCGCCTACGGCACCGACCTCGAACGGGTGC
>JACCTJ010000359.1 GCA_013812485.1 Thermoleophilaceae bacterium | reverse complement strand
GCCTTCGGCTGGCGCGCGCGTGTCGGCCTCGAGCGGCACAGTCTCGCCCTCCAGGCGGCGGGTCTCGAGCTCGGCGGGCGGGCCCTCGGGATCGAGGCGGCGGGTCTCGGCGTCCGCCGGGGCGCCGTCGGCGTCGAGCCGGCGCGTTTCGGCGCCACGGGTGGGGTCGCCCTCAGGTGGCCCGCCCTCGCGCTCGAGCATGTCGACGGGCACGTCCTCCCCGCCGAAGAAGCTCGGCTCGCCATCGCCCTCCCCGACGTCGCGACCGGGTAGACCGGGTCGCGGCCCGTTCGCACGCTCGTCGGCCTCGAGCCGCCGGGTCTCCGGGTCCGCCGGACTCGCGGCCGAGCCCTCGCGGCCCGACCAAGCGAGGTCGGTCCGGCGAGTCTCCGGGTCGTCCCGCCGATCGTCGCCGGCCGTAGCGCCGCCGGCGCCGGCCGTCGCGGCCAGCGAGGATCCGGTCCGCCGTCCCGAGCGTACGTCGGAGATCGCCCGCGCCGGGCGATGGAAGGCCTCCCGCAGAAGCGGGATGAAGACCGCGGTGAGGGCGGCGGCCATGGCCGAGCCCGACTCCGAGAACTGAGACACGAGCACCGCGGCGCCGGCGGCGGCCAAGGCGGCGATCACCAGGGTGGCCAGCGAGAGATGCTCCCTGCCCGCGCTCCCGGTCCCGGCGGCCACCTCAGGTCTCCTCTGGGGTCGTGGCCTGCACTGGAGTGGCGACGGCGCTCACTTCCTCCGTCCGAAATCGGGTCCGTCTCCGTGTATAGCAGTCGCGTGAGGGAGTTGTGTGTTACCCGCACAGGGCTCGAAGAGGGTCCTGCGCAGGCGCGCTCGAGCGCGCGCCGGAGTTGGCTAGTGTGCCCTTCCGGCGGGTGATCGAGATCCCTCCCCAGCCCTGGCCGGTCGGCCACGCCGGGGGCAGTGGCGGGTGCACCGCCGGTGACGGGCCGCGTCGCGCCTGACTAAGCGGTCTGCGCAGCCTCCGCGCTCTCCGGCTCCGTCGCGAGCCGCGCCTGCTGGCGCTCTGGGCTGATGCGGATGACGTTGCGGGCCAGGCCCAGGCGCTCCATCGCCGTGATCACCATCGCCGAGGGATCGAGCTCGAGCCGCCGCAGGCCGTGGCGCGAGGAGCGCGGAAAGGCGTGGTGGTTGTGGTGCCACGCCTCGCCCAGCGAGGGCAGGGCGAGCCACGCCACGTTGGTCGAGTGGTCGTCGGTCGCGAAACGCCGCCGCCCGAAGAAGTGGCAGACCGAGTTGATCGACCAGGTGACGTGGTGGAGCAGGAACACGCGCACGAGGCCGCCCCACAAGAGGCCGGTGAGCCCGTCGCGGAGGTCTCCACCGATCGCCCAGCCGAGCGCGAAGGGCACGAGCAGCCCGAGCAGCGCTAACGGGACGAACAGACGGTTGATCGCCCGCATGCCCCGGTCCTCGAGCAGGTCGGGCGCGTACTTGCGCTTGCGGGCTTGGCCCTGGGTGTCGAGCAGCCAGCCCATGTGGGCGTAGAGCAGTCCCCGGACCATGCCGGCGAAGCCCGAGCCGTGGCCGTGGGGTGAGTGGGGATCGCCTTCCTCGTCGGTGTGGGCGTGATGCTTGCGGTGGTCGGCGACCCAGTCGATCACGGGGCCCTGCACCGCCATCGAGCCGAGGACCGCGAGCGCGTAGCGCACCGGGGGCGGCGATCCGAAGGCGGCATGGGTGAGCAGCCGGTGGTAGCCGACCGTGACCCCGAGGGCGATCACCACGTACAGGACCGCGAGCAGCACGAGATCGAGCGGGCCGACGGCCCGGTTCCAGAGCAGGGCCACCGCCACGGCGAAGGCCGCGAACGGCAGGGTGACGGCGATGAGGTTGATGGAGCGCTCGAGTCTGGTCATTGGTTGTATCCTGCCCGCAAAGGTGAGCGGTGTCTCGCTCGATCGACACGAGTGAGTCGAGTAATTCTGTGGGTTCTCAACAAAAAGCTCGGCCGACACGCCCTTGGGAGGATCTCGACCCGGCGGTCGCCACCGCGCTGCGTCCGGGCCTCCCGGCCCTGGTCGACGACGTGGTCGAAGCCGTCCGCGAGGGGGTGCCCGCCTACCGCCGGCCGCTCGAGGGGACGTTCGGACGCAACGTGCGCATCGGCGTCGAGGTGGCGCTCGGCGGCTTCCTCGAGCTCGTGGAGTCGGGCGACGAGGCCCGCCTTCCCCGCCGCGACATCTACGTCGAGCTCGGCCGCGGCGAGCTCCGTGACGGACGGACGCTGGAAGCCCTGCTCGCCGCCTATCGAGCCGGCGCTCAGGTCTCGTGGCGGCGCTTCGCCGCGGCGGCCGAGGCGGCCGAGGTCGGGCCCCGGACGCTCATCGTGCTCGCCGAGGCGATGTTCGCCTACATCGACGAGCTCTCGGCGGCGTCGGCAGAGGGCTACGCCCGGGAGCAGTCAGCCGCCGCCGGCGAGCTCCAGACCCGCCGGCGGCGCCTGGTCGAGCTCCTGTCTCGCGATCCGCCCTCGCCCCTCGCCGACATCGAGCGAGCGGCCGAGGAGGCCGGTTGGTCCCTGCCGGCGAGCCTGGCGGCGCTCGCCTTCGAGATCGACCGACCGCCACGGATCACCGGACGACTTCCGCCCGACGTCCTGGTCGCGCCCGTCGAGGCGACTACCTACGCGTTCGTGCCGGACCCCGACGCGCCGGGCCGTCGCGCCGAGCTCGAGCGAGCGGTTCGGGGAGCGCCCGCCGGGCTGGGCCAGACGGTTCGGTGGCCCGAGGCCGCGCGCTCGGTGGCCCGAGCGGAGCTCGCCCTCGAGCTGGCCAGGGAGGGGTCGGGGGACGGTGCCCCGGCGCTGGTCGTCGCCGATGAGCACATGCTCGAGCTCCTGCTCGCGATCGACGGTCGCCTGGGCGAGGACATCGCTCGCGCGCGGCTCGCGCCGCTGCGCGCGCTGCGGCCCGGCTCCCGCCGCCGGCTGAGCGAGACCCTTCGGGCCTGGCTCGGGCACTGGGGCGAGGTCCGTGCGGTCGCCGCTGAGCTCGGCGTCCACCCCCAGAGCGTGCGCTACCGCGTCGGTCAGCTGCGCGAGGCCTTCGGGGCGGCGCTCGACGACCCCACCTTCCGCCTCGAGCTGGCGCTGGCCATGCGCGTCGCCGATCGTCGGGAGCGCACGGGGGACGCCTGACCGTCGCCCGTCACGGGCCTCAGGACCGCCGCGGCGCGCCGAAGAACACCCCGGCTCCGATCGCCGCCAGCCCCGCGCCGATCCAGCAGCACGCCGGCGCCGCGGACGCCGACCGTGAGCCCGGCGGTCACCGACCCGACGACCAGGAGCGGCATGCCGATCTCCCAGCGCGGCGCCCCGCCCAACCCGCCCATCGGCGGTCTGCGCCGCCGCTTCGGCATCGCGCGGCGCCGCGCGCCTCAGCGGTCGACGGTCGACATGTCCGGGTAGCGATCGCCCGACGCCGCGCCGCTCGGCGCCGCCTCGTAGATCCGCTCGAGCTCGTCGGGCGAGACCTCGAGCTCGCTCGCCGCGACGTTCTCCTCGAGGTAGGAGCGGCGCTTCGTTCCCGGGATCGGAACGATGTCCTCGCCTCGGTGGAGCACCCACGCGAGCGCGAGCTGGCCGGGCGTAACACCCTTCTCCTCGGCGATCTCGGAGATCCGGTCGACGAGCTCGAGGTTGCGCTCGAAGTTCTCGCCCTGCAAGCGGGGCGAGTGACGGCGGAAGTCGTTCTCCTCGAGGTCGTCGAGCGAGCGGATCGAACCCGACAGAAACCCGCGCCCGAGCGGGCTGTAGGCGACGAACCCAATGCCGAGCTCGCGCACTGTCGGCAGGAGCGCGTCCTCGGGGTCGCGACTCCAGAGCGAGTACTCGGTCTGAAGGGCGGAGATCGGATGGACCTCGTGGGCTCGGCGCACCGTCTCGGGCGAGGCCTCGGACAGGCCGAGGTACTTGACCTTGCCCTGCTCGAC
>JACCTJ010000353.1 GCA_013812485.1 Thermoleophilaceae bacterium | reverse complement strand
GGCCACAGGTGCGCCTCCCTGAGCGCCGGCCCCTTGCGGATCGTGTGCGCCTCCCTGAGCGCCGGCCCCGTGCGGATCGTGTGCGCCGCCGCCCTGCGGGACCCCACCTCCGACCACGCCGCCGGGCTGTTCGTGCCCGGCTTGGCCGACCGGCGACTGAGGCTGCCACGCCCCGCCGCCCGCCGGTGCCCCGGCGGCCTCCTGGCCCGCGCCGTACTCAGCCCCCGGCGCCCCGGCGCCCGGCTGCGCCCCGGGCTGCTCGCTCGCGCCGTGCTCACCCTCGCGGGGAGCCGGCCGTTCCCCCCGGCCCGCGGCGATGTCCTCCGTCCGCATGCGTTCTTCCTCTGGGCGCTCCATCAGCGCACCTCCTCGCCCCGGCGGCCACCGGCCCCGGCATCGTTGCCCTGGCCCGGGGACTGCTGTCCGTGGCCACCGTCGGTTCCGTGTCCCTGCCTCTGCCTGTCCGACACCTGGGTGTCGAGCAACTCCTCGAACAGCGCGCGGTAGTGGACCGTGGCCTGGCGAAGGTCCTCGGTCGAGGCCTCGCCGCGCTCGTTGCGCTCGGCGATCTCGCCGGCCGAGCGGTAGTTCTCGACCACGTGCGGGTGGTCGACCGAGATGTCGTCGGCGCGCTGGTTGAAGTTGTCGACCGGATAGCCGCGCTGGCGCATGACCTCGCGCACGAGCTGGTCGGACTCCCTCACGGCCTCCTGGGGCGCGTCGACGAAGCGGGCCTGGACGTTGCGCCACTCGCCCGCGAAGTGCTGCTGCTGGTCGGGCTCGAGCGGGCGGATGTCGAGCCCCTCGCGCCTGTCCTGGCGCTCCTTGAGCTTCGACTCGGCTTCCTTGCGGTCGCCGTGCTGCTCGAGCGCGCGGTCGTATTCCGGCCCGAAGCCTTGCTGAAGCTTCTTCGACTCTCGCTTGCGCTTGCCGATCGTCGCGACCGCGACACCGACCGCCACGAGCAGGATGACCACCACGACCACGGCGATGATGACTCCGATGCTCATCTGCCTCTCCTCTATGCCGCTGGGGCAGGGGCCCATCCCCTACGGACTCTAAGGTCCCCGAGCCCGTAGGCGCCGAAACTACGGTTGGCCGGATGGCGCGGTCCCGAGGCTCTGGCGAGCCAAGTGCCCGTAAGCTTGCGTTCACGGATGACGACGCCCGACCGCCTCACGCACCTCGACGCAACCGGCGCCGCGCAGATGGTCGACGTGGGAGCGAAGGCGGCCACCGACCGGCGTGCGGTGGCGAGGGCGACCGTGACCATGGCGCCCGAGACGGCCGCCGTGGTCGCACGCGGCGACGCGCCCAAGGGCGACGTCGTCTCGACCGCGCGGATCGCCGGGATCCAGGCCGCCAAGCGAACGGCGGAGCTCGTGCCGTTGTGTCATCCGGTCGCCCTCTCCTACGTCGACGTGCGCGTCTCGGTCGAGGCGGAGGCCGGCCGGGTCCAGCTGGAGGCCGAGACGCGGACGATCGGCCCGACCGGGGTCGAGATGGAGGCCATGTGTGCCTGCTCGGTCGCCGCCCTGACCGTCTACGACATGGTCAAGGGCCTCGAGCGCGGCGTCCGCGTGTCCGAGCTGCGGCTCGT
Source organism: Thermoleophilaceae bacterium (assembly GCA_013812485.1). Classification (GTDB taxonomy): domain Bacteria; phylum Actinomycetota; class Thermoleophilia; order Solirubrobacterales; family Thermoleophilaceae; genus JACCUC01. Next base: position 780 of record JACCTJ010000353.1, on the reverse strand, counting down.
CGAGAAGACGGGCGGCAAGGAGGACTGGCGGCAGACATCGAGCGGGTAGAGGTCGGCAGGTGAAGGCCGCGCGCAGGACGTGGACGGCTTCGCCACGCTCGTCCTGCAGATGGCCGACCAAGGCCTGGTCGACTTCGACAACATCGCCCGCGGCATCGATCAGTTCGGCCACGAGGATCCCTCCCAGGACCTCCAGCAGTCCACCAACCTTCGCTCGACCGCCGCGGGTCGTGAGTGGCTGCGCGAGAGTCCCGCTCCCGCGCCTACCTTCACCTTCGATCGCTCGACCGTGGGTCAGGTGGCCGGCGGCAACATCACGAACTTCGTCTCGTTCTCGCAGGTCCTCGAAGCCGCCGAGAACCAGCTCGGGCAGATCGACGCCGACCCGGCTGATCGCGAGGCCGCCCGGGGCATCCTTCACGGCCTGGGCGGTCGAGCGACCGAAGTGGCTACCGGCGCGGGCGGCGGTTTGGCCGCTCGAGCGATAGCGGCGGCGCTCGGCCTCTCGACGTAACACGTCCGACAGGCCACTGGCGGCAGTCGCGCTATACCGCCCACTCCCGCGCCCGCATCGGGGTCGACTGTGTAGTCGGGCGAAAGCGGCGATCTGCGTTAGTGGAAGTTCAAGCAGCACGGAGCCCGCCGCTCCTGCGTTGCATGAATAGGAGCAGTGCGCGCCTCGCCGTCGATTGCGGTTTCCGGCGCTGCTCCCTTTCGCGCATTGCGATAGCGGGCCAAGCCCTGGTATTCGCGCGCAGCTCGTAGAGGCAATAGCGCTCC
>JACCTJ010000326.1 GCA_013812485.1 Thermoleophilaceae bacterium | reverse complement strand
TGCACCGCCGTTTATTGCACAGCCGACGATCTCCTTCCGGAGCGCGCCGGCAACGCGCGGCGCCGGGTCTCGGACGCCGAGGTCGTCATGCTCTGCGTCGCCCAGGCGATCATGGGCATCCCGAGCGTTCGGCGCTTCCTCGCCGTCGCCCGAAAGCGGCTCTGGCATCTCTTCCCCCAGCTGCTGGGCCCAGCCCGGCTTTCACAAGCGCCGCCGCCGGCTGTCGGACACGATCGAGTGGCTCATCGGGATCTTCGCCTCGGCGAGCCCCGGCGCAGAGGACTCCGTCGTCCTGCTCGACTCGACCCCGGTCGAGTGCGGGCGCTCGCGTGAGACGGCGAAGCGCTCTGCGCCGGGAGATGCCGCCGCCTACGGCTACTGCCGCTCGCACGAGAGAGCGGCTCGGACGCCCGAGCTGGTGGTTGAGCGAGATTGCAGGCGGCCAGGCAGAGCAGCCTGTCGCGACCCGCACGCGCAGGTTCGCGAGCGTGCGCGCGCCCAGGCGCATGCCCCAGAAGAAGCGCGAGTCGCCAATGTGGCGTGAGGGCGTGGAATCAACCATCTAGAGGGCTTGGCGAAGCCAACTCGTTCGCGAGCCGCGACCTTTTCGGGTAAGGTCGCGGCCGGGTAGGGCGAGGGCCTAGCTGAAACCCGACGGCGTGGGGAGTAGTGGGGGGAGGTCTTGAGACTACTTTTTCAGCGTCCCTCGAACTCGGCGAGGGGGGAGTCCGATTCGACACGACGGCTCTTGAGCTTCGGGGTGGCGATGGTGGTGTCGCTTGCTCTCTTGACGCAGCCCGCCTCAGCGACGTTCCGTGGGTCGAATGGAAAGATCGCCTACTCAAGCGGTGGCTCGATCTACGGCGTCAAGCCTGATGGCACAGGGCGGACTCGCATTGCCGCCAACGCCACACGTCCCGCCTTCTCGCCACTAGGGCGTCGGATCGCGTTTGAGCGCACGATCAACGGCAACCGCGACATCGCGGTTATGCAGGCGGATGGCTCCGGGGTGCGACGGCTGACCTACCGTCCCGCGGCCGAAGGCGACCCCGCCTTCGCGCCCGACGGAGCGGGGGTGGCCTTGACGCGCAAGGTGAGCGGCAACTGGGACATATACCGCATGAAAGCCGATGGCACAGGGCTCACGCGGGTGACGAAGAGCGCCTACCGGGATTACGGCCCGGCCTGGTCCTCTAAGCAGACGATCGCTTTTGTCCGCAACGTAGGCGGCAACCACGACATCTACACCGCCAGACCCGGGGCGGGGCGAAGGCGGGTGACCAGCCGCGCTACCCACGACAGCTCTCCCGCCTGGTCACCCGATTCCCGCAAGATTGCCTTTGTTCGAAGCGGGGACATCTACACGATCAACCTCGCAACCCGCGCGTTGCGACGCCTCACGAGATCAGGCGGTTTCGATCCGAGCTGGTCGCCGCGCGGAACCAAGATCGCCTTCTCCCGGGGTCCGACTCGGGGCCGAGAGATATACGTGATGAGGGCTGATGGCCGCGGCGTGCCTAGAAGGGTCACCGCAGAGCGAGGGGACGCGCTCAGCCCAGACTGGCAGTCGAGCGGGCACGATCCGGTGATCGCCGGGGCAGGCGATATCGCGTGCGATCCGGCCGGCCGGTACTTCAACGGCGGAGCCGGGACGAAGACGCTTTGCCGAGGACAGCACACGGCCAATCGGCTGCTCAACATGGACCTCGATAAGATTTTCGCGCTCGGCGACGATCAGTACACGAAGGGAACGCTCAGCCAGTTCCAGCAGTCCTACGACTCAAGCTGGGGCGCTCTCAGGACGATCACTGCGCCGAGCGTGGGCAACCACGAGTACCGCACTCCTTCCGCCGCGGGCTACTTCGACTACTTCAACGGAGTGGACAGCGCAGCGGGGCCGGCCGGAAATCGCGACGAGGGCTACTACAGCTACGACGTCGGAGCCAATTGGCACGTGGTCGTGCTCAACTCAGCCTGCGGCTACTCAGGCGACGGAGGAACTGTCCCGGGGGGATGCGACGCTGGCTCGCCCCAGGAGCAGTGGCTGCGAGCTGATCTCAGCGCTAACGCGCGCCCGTGCACGCTCGCTTACTTTCACCACGCCCGCTTCTCCTCGGCGGAGAACGTCCGAGCCTTCTGGGACGCCCTCTACGACTCAGGCGTCGACCTGGTTCTGAACGGGCACGATCACACCTACGAGCGCTCCGCACCCCAGACCCCCAGCGGCGAGCTGGACAGGGACCGCGGTATCCGCCAGATCATCGTCGGAACAGGCGGGAAGAGCCACGGGGCGCTGAATTCTGATGTGCCCAACCGCGAAGTTGCCAACAACGACACCTATGGGATCCTCAAGCTCACCCTGCGGCCAGCAAGCTATAGATGGGAATTCCTCCCCGAGGTAGGCAAGACCTTCGCCGATCGGGGAACGACGAACTGCCACTGAGGGGCCGCCGAAACAGCTCGGCTGCGTGCTTCGCGGGCCGCTTCCCGGTCGGGGCGTTCGCGCTCGGGCTCGCAGCGCGCTCCGCCGATCAACCGGCGATTCCAGGTTCGAGTCCTGGGTGCCCCGCTGAGCAGCCCAAGGGCGGGTACGAAAAAGCCCTGCAGACGCGCATATTCGATTGATCGCGGTTACTGGGACACGCTCCTAGGCCTCCTCGCGGGGCCGAGCCAGGAACTCGACCTCGTCGGCGACGACCTTGTGGCGGGAGCGCCGCTCGCCGCCCTCGGTCTCCCACTCGTCGTGCTCGAGGCGGCCGGAGGCCGCCACCTGGCGGCCCTTGCTGAGGTACTCGCCGCAGCTCTCGGCGAGCCCGCCGAAGCAGACGACGTCGACGTAGACCGCGCCGCGGTCCTCGCCCTCGCGCGAGCGCCGGCGCTGGACCGCCAGGCGGAACTGGGTGACGGCCGT
>JACCTJ010000308.1 GCA_013812485.1 Thermoleophilaceae bacterium | reverse complement strand
TCCGGTCGACAGCTCGACGGCCACCGGCCGGCCTCCCGCACGCTGGGCCATGAGCGGATAGAGCGGATAGGAGGGCCATGGCGTGACGAGCTCGTCGCCGGGCTCGAGCAACACGTGCGCCGCCGTCTGGAGCAGCTCGGCGGCGCCGTTGCCGACCGCGATCTGCTCGGGCTCGACACCGTGGCGGCCGGCCAGTCTGCGCCGCAGCCGGGTGGCAAGGCGGTCGGGGTAGCCGTTGACCCGCCCGCGGGCCGCGTAGATCGAGGCGTTCACGACCTCCGCGTTCGGAAGGTCGGGCCACTCGGTACCGGCGAGGTCGAGCACCGGGCACCCACTCGATGGCGACGGCGTGCTCGCGGCGGCGGCGCTCGCGCAGCTCGCGGTTTATCTCCTCCTCGCCGATCGCCTCGAACTGACGGTAGTAGTCGAGCAGGCCCATGTGGTGCGGAAGGCGGGCGCGGCCCGGCCCGGCCCGGCCCGGCCCGGAGGGCCTACGCGGGCCGCTCGGGCACGAGCGACGACCCCGGTCCCACGATGACGAGGCCGCCATGGCGATCACCGCCTGGTCACGAAGATCGGCTCGAGCGCTCCCCGCTCCTGATCGTGGTCGGCGGCCAGCGCACCAGCATCCAGACGTGGTCGAGCCGCCGCAGGACGACGAGCGTGAGCAGGAGCGAGATCATGATGACGATGAAGGCGCTGAGGATGCCGGCCCCGACCGAGCCCGTCCAGTAGTTGACCATCGAGCCCACCCAGGCCGCCCGCGGGCTGGGGCCCCCACAGCGACGCGCAGAGCACGACCTGACACAGGAAGATGACCCCGGCGAGCACGCTGTCGAAGCGCCGCCGCGCACCGGAGGGCTCGCCGTCCGCCCGCGCCCGCAGCCGCAGCGGCGCCGTCCCGGGCGGCGGCCGATGAACAGGCAACCCGTGTCGGTCGGGTCGTTGCGGGCCACAGGCGGACGGTAGTGGTCCGCTAGCCGGAGTAGAGCGCCTCGACCTCGCGCTCGTACTTCTCGCCCACGACGTTGCGCTTGACCTTCATCGTCGGGGTGAGCTCGCCGGTCTCCTGGGTCAGGTCGTGGGGGAGGATCACGAACTTCTTGATCTGCTCGACGCGCCCGACCTCGGCGTTGACGGCGTCGACCGTCCGCTGGACCTCGGCTCGCATCGCCTCCGAGCGAGGCAGCTCCTCGACCGCGATCCCGTGCTGCTCGGCAAAGGCCGGGGCCTCGTCTGGATCGAGGGTGACGAGCGCCGCGAGGTAGGGGCGGCGGTCGCCGACGACCACCACCTGCGAGACCCAGCGGTTCTGCTTCAGGCCGTTCTCGAGGTTCGCCGGCGTGATGTTCTTGCCGCCCGCGGTGATGAGGATGTCCTTCTTGCGACCGTTGATGAACAGGAAGCCGTCGGCGTCGAGGTAGCCGAGGTCGCCGGTATGCAGCCAGCCGTCCGCGAGGGTCTCGGCGCTGGCCTGCTCGTTCTTGTAGTAGCCCTGAAAGATGTTCGCTCCCCGCAGCAGGATCTCGCCGTCCTCGGCGATCCTGACCTCGACCCCCGGGAGCGGCTTGCCGACCGAGCCGAGCCGGTAGTCCTCGAGCGTGTTGACGGTGGCCACCGTCGAGGTCTCGGTCATGCCGTAGCCCTCGAGCACCGGCACGCCGCAGGCGAAGAAGAACTCGAGGATCTCCTTGGCGATCGGGGCGGCGCCGGTCACGGCCTGGCGCACGTTGCCGCCGAAGAGATCGCGCACCTTCGAGAGCACCTGCTTGTCGGCGAAGGCGTACTGGGCTTTCAGCAAGAAGCCGGGCTCGCGGCCCTGTTGCTCGAGCTCGCGCACCCTGCGCCCGACCCCGACCGACCACCAGAAGATCCTCTCCTTGGCCCCGCCGACCTCGGCGATCTTCGCGGTGGCCTGCGTGTAGATCTTCTCGAAGATCCGCGGCACCGAGGGGAAGTAGGTCGGCCTGACCTCGCTCAGGTTGGGAACGATCTTCAGCGGGTCCTTCTCCCAGAAGGCGATCGTGGCGCCGAGGTCCATGGCGATGAACTGGATCAGCACCGCGAAGGCGTGCGCGAGCGGGAGGAACAGGTAGACGACCTCGCCGGCCTGAAGCACGCCCTGGGCCTCGGCCATCGTGCAGACCTCGCGGTAGTTGCCGTGGGTGAGCACGCAGCCCTTCGGCGGACCCGTGGTCCCCGAGGTGTAGATGTAGAGGCAGGTGTCGTCGGGGCCGACGGCCGTCGCCCGCTCCTCGAACTCCGACTCGTCGCGGCCGCGCCCGCGAGCGCGCAGGTCCTCGAGGGCGACGGCGTCACCGACGTCCCCGCTCGGCTCCATGACGACGATGAGCTCGAGGTCCGGCAGCTGCGACTGGACCTGGCGGACCTTCGCGAGCTGCTCGGCGTCCTCGACGAACACCGCCCGCGACTCGGAGTGTCCGAGCACGTACTGGCACTCCTCGGGCGAGTTGGTCTGGTAGACCGACACCGAGGCCGCGCCGGCGGCGAGGATGCCGAAGTTGGCGAAGGTCCACTCGGGGCGCGTGTTCGAGACGATCGAGATGCGGTCGCCGCGCTCGATGCCGAAGTCGACGAGCCCGAGGGCGACCTCCTTGACGGCTTCCGCGAGCTCGCGGTAGGAGACGTCGACCCAACGGCCCCCGGCCTTGTGCTTGAGGGCCGGACGGTCGGCGTGCCGGCGCCCGGCGAGCAGGACGATGTCGGCGATCGTCCGCGAGCCGGTGTTGGCCTCCGAAGCCGGAACCGTCTTCACTTCCCTCTCGCGCTCCTCACGGTCGCCGGCAGGGGCGGATTGTAGGTGTTCGGGGCTCGGTCAGCGCTGCCCCGACGAGCGGACGCAGCGCTCGGGAGCGGGCGGCGAGACCGTGGCCCGCGCCGCGGGCTCCGCGCCGCTCGAGCGCGGTCAGACCTTGAGCGGCTCGCGGCGGCGCTGAGAGTCGCGCAGCGAGGTGACGAAGAGGGTCTTGTCGATGCGTCCCTGGAAGATCGGTACGCCGAGTTGCATACAGCGCGTGATCACCTCCCGCCGGTGCATCCCGATCTCTCGAGCCAGCTCGGTGGGGGTCAGGTGAATCGCCATCGCGCTCCTCTCCTCGTTGCCGCGTGTGACTGCATTGTTACCGCTCCGACCGGACGGCGCAAGCCGCGTTTCACGCAAACTGGGATTCTGCGGCCCGCTACACGGGATTGGAGATCTCCACGAAGCGGTGCTCGATCCCGAAGCGCTCGGCCACGAGCTCGCCGAGCCGCCGGACGCCGAAGGTCTCGGTGGCGTAGTGGCCGCCGGCGAGGAAGTGGAGGCCGCCCTCGCGCGCGTCGGCCATCGCGGGCTCCGACGGCTCGCCGGTGAGAAAGGCGTCGAGGCCGCGCTCGATCGCCTCGGCGAGGCTCCCGGCGCCGCCGCCCGAGACGACGCCGACCGTGCGCACGCTCGCCGGTCCCTCGAGAAAGGCGAGCGGCTCGCTCCCGAAGATCGCGGCGCAGCGCTCGAGCAGGTCGTCCGGCGCCAGCCCGTCGCCGCCGGCGCGCCCGATCCAGCCGATCGAACGACCGCGGTGCTCGGCGAACGGCTCCGTGCGCTCGAGCCCGAGCGCCGCGCAGATCAGCGCGTTGTTGCCGAGCTCGGGATGGGCGTCCAGGGGCAGGTGGTAGGCGACGAGCGACAGGTCGCCGCCGAAGAGGGCCGCGAGTCGGGCCTTGAGGGCGAGGCTCATAGCCCGCGGCGCCTTGTCCCAGAAGACCCCGTGGTGGCAGAGGACCATCTGGGCGCCCAGCGTGGCCGCTCGCTCGAAAAGCTCGAGGTGCGCCGATACTCCGGTAATCACGAGCTCGACTTGCTCGGCGCCGGGCACCTGAAGACCGTTCGGCCCGTGGTCCGGCCAGCCCGGAGCCCCGAGCAGCTCGTCGAGGTGGGCGACGATCTCGTCTCGGTGGGCCATGGCGGCGCGAGGCTATCGCGCCCGCGCCCAGGGTAGTCTGACCACATGGCGCGCGCGAGTACCGCGGCGGGGGAGGAGACGTTCCTCGAGTCGCTCATGGACACCAACCTGTACTCGATGGGCGCGTACTTCTCCGACCAGCACCCCGAGCTCGTCGACCAGGTGATCGACCAGGCCGAGGCCATCGAGCAGGACGGCCTGCGTGGCTACGCCGAGGAGCACGGTCTCTCGCTCGAGGAGTGCTTTCAGACCCTGCTCACCGGGCTCGCGGTGCGTTACTACAAGGCGGTGGCGGCCTAGCTCCGCCACCGGGCCGGCCAGCGCGGGCGGGTCGCCGCCGCGGCTACGGCGTGGCCCGTAGGCGGTAGAGCCCGCCCGGGCGTCCCTCGTAGCTGCGCGAGGTCATGTAGACGCGCCCCTGGGCGTCCTCGCCGAAGCTGGTGAGCCGCGGCACGATCAGGCCAAGGGTGTCGTTGCTCTTGGCTCCGCTCTGGCTGAGCGTCGCTGCGTGAAGGGCGCCGGTGCAGTAGTCGCCGTAGAGGTACTTGCCGGCCAGTCGCGCCACGCCCGGATCGCGCACGACGTAGCCGCCCGTGACCGAGCAGCTCGCGTTGCCGGTCCCGCCGTGGGCGTACTCGAGCACGGGGAACACGTCGTTCGAGGGGTTGCAGCCGCCGCGCGAGTAGGAATGCCGGCCCTCGAAGCAGTTCCAGCCGAAGTTGACCCCCCGGCGCGTACGACTGACGAAGTCGATCTCCTCGTAGGAGCCCTGCCCGACGTCGCCGATCGCCATGTTCCCGTTCGCACGGTCGAAGGAGAACCGCCACGGGTTGCGCAGCCCGTAGTGCCAGATCTCGTCGCGACCGGTGCGGCCTATAAAGGGGTTCCCGGATGGGATGGTGTAGCTCCGCGAGCCAGAGCGGCGCGGGTTGATGCGCAGGATCTTGCCGAGCAGGGAGTTGCGGTTCTGTCCCGAGCGGTACGGGTCGCCGCCGCCTCCGCCGTCGCCGGTCGAGATGTAGAGGCTGCGGCTGGCGCCGGGCAAGAACTGGAGCTGTCCGCCGTTGTGGTTCCCGTGCTCGGAGTGCTCGATCCTGAGCACAGAGCGACGACTGCGCCTATCCGCCACGTCGGGGTTCGATATCGAGCGCTTGAACTCGTCGACGCGGAGGTCGCCGCCGCGGTCGGTGTAGAAGACGTAGAAGCGGCGGCTCCGGACGTAGTCGGGCGCGAAGGCCATCGACAGCAGGCCGCGCTCGCCCTGGTTGAAGTCGATCAGGCCCGCGATGTTGAGGAACGGCCGAGCGAGGGTCTGCCCGTCCTTCCTGACCCGGATCTGGCCGTCCTGCTCGACCACGTACTGATGACGATTGTGACCCCGCGGTGAGGTCAGGTAGACGGGAAAGTCGAAGTTTCCGATCCGGTCGAGCTTGAGACCCGGGGCGGTGGTGTCGGCGGTTTTGGCGCCGGGATGGAAGGGATGCGCGAGCGCGGTAGCCGCGGCGAGGGAGAGCACGAGGGCTGCGAGCGCAGCCGCGACCGCGGCGAGACGCGGTTTACCCTGCCGAAAGCGCGAGAACCCCACGTGTCCATTTTCGGCAGCGCCCCGGAGAACTTGAGCCCTTTCTCGCACGGCCGGTTCGCTCATCGGCGCGGAGCCGCCGAGCGGGTCTCGCAGCCGACGGCACGATCGCTGGGGTCGGCGTAGAGACGGTCGCGGCCGGGGCCGCAGTGGACGCTGCTCCTGCGGCCGTCGCGCGTGTCGACGGCATCGTTGCCCGAGCCCGCGCGCACGCGGAAAGCCGCGCCGCCGGCGAGGGGTGGGACGGGCCCGCGGTCGTCGAAGAGCGTGATGCGGTCGCCTTGATCGCCGCCCACGACGGTCGACCCCGCGCTCGCCGTGAGCTGGTCGTTGCCTGTTCCGCCGTGGAGGTGATCGGCGCCCGCGCCGCCCCAGATGCGGTCGGCGCCGGAGTCACCGGCCAGACGGTCGTCACCGACCTGCCCGAGCAGCGAGTCGTCGTTCGCTCCGCCGGAGACCCGGTCGTTGCCGTGTCCCGCGTAGACGGTGTCCTCCCCCGAGTCGCCGAAGACGACGTCGACGCCGGTGCCCGCGATCAGCATGTCCGCGCCCGCGCCGCCACGGACCCGATCCGCGCCGGGCCCGGCCTCGACGTAGTCCGATCCGCGGGCGGCGTAGAGGGAGTCTCCACCGTCTTCGCCGTAGAGCTGGTCAGGCCCATCCGTGCCGACGAGGGTGTCGGCGCCGGGAGTGCCGAGGACGGTCGCCGCGAGCGCCACGCCGGCGAGCGCGAGGCTCAGCAGGGCGGCCACGAGCAGGGAGATCGAGAGCTTGTGTGTCACGTGGGAGGTAAACCGTCGAGCGCGGCTCAAGTTGCGCTGGCCGCGCCGGCTTGGCGTCCGAGGGCGCCGAGCGACTACCGCCGCCGCACCGCGCGTCAGTCCTCGTAGCCCGCGTCGCCGGGCAGGAGCACCCGGGTCTCGGAGCCCGCTCCGACGACCCGCGGCAGGATCGCATTCACCTCACGCGAGCGCGCCTGCCCGAGGCCATCGGCCACCGAGCCGAGCATGGCGAGCTCCTCGAGATGCTTGATCGTGGGAAAGACGAGCTGAAGCTCTCCCCGGCGGCCCGCTTCGAGCGCGTCGGCGGGACGGAGCCAGCGGAGGGCGACCGTCTCGGACCCGTCGGGCGCGCCCTCGGCCCCAGCCGGCGCCCGGGTCAGGAAGAACCAGGTATCGAAGCGCACCTTGACTGCTACGGGGGTGATCCAGCGTGAGAAGGCCGCCAGCTCGTCGTCGGAGGCGAGCGTCAAGTTCGCCTCCTCCTCGAGCTCGCGGCGAGCGGTCGCGGCCGGGCTCGCGTCAGTCGGCTTCACGCCGCCGCCGGGAAAGACCCACGCGCCACCCATGAAGCGCGCGTCGGGGTTGCGCCGCACGAGCAAAACCTCGGGACCGTCGCCGGCGTCGCGCATGACGATCGCCGAGGAGGCGGGGCGCGCCTCGGTCACCTCGCCCTCGTTGAGCTCCTCGAGCGGCGCGGGCCTCAGCTTGCGCTCCCCCTGCATCGGCTCGGACCCTACCGCCGGACTGATCGGGCTGGCGAGCTCTCGCCGCTAAGCTGCGTGGCCATGAGCGAGGCCCAGCAGTGGATCTGCGAGTCGTGCGGGTTCATCTACGATCCCGAGGAGGGCGATCCCGACGGAGGCGTGCCGGGCGGGACGCCGTTCGAGGAGATCCCCGACGACTGGTTCTGCCCCGTCTGCGGGGCACGCAAGAAGGACTTCTCGATCTACGAGGGCTGAACGTCCCGCTCAGGCGGCGGCTCGGAGCTCGATCTCGCCGGTGGCCGCGATGATCGCCGCGTGGACGATCTCCACGAGGCGGCGCAGCTCGCCGGCCGAGATGGCGAGCGGAGGCATGAGGATGATCACGTCGCCGAGCGGGCGGACGATGGCGCCGCGGCGGCGCGCCTCGATCGTGACCTGGTGACCCATGCGCGCGGCGAGCGGGAAGCCGCCGAGCTCGATGCCCGTCATGAGCCCGCACCGGCGCACCTCGGCCACCGCCCCGAGCCCGGCGATCGGCTCGAGCGCCTCGGCGAGCACGGTCTCGAGCACACCGACGTGCTCGAGCGTGCGCTCCTCCTCGAAGACGTCCAGCGTGGCCAGCGCCGCGGCGCAGGCGAGCGGGTTTCCGGTGTAGGTGTGCCCGTGGAAGAAGGTCCGCAGCTCCGCGAACTCGCCGAGGAAGCCTTCGTAGATCCGCTCGGTCGTGAGCGTGGCGGCGAGCGGTAGGTAGCCGCCCGTGAGGCCCTTGGCGAGGCACAGGAAGTCGGGCGCCACGTCCTCGTGCTCGCAGGCGAACATTCGGCCCGTGCGCCCGAATCCGGTCGCGACCTCGTCGCAGATGAGCAGCGTGCCGTAGCGGTCGCACAGCTCGCGGACCGCGCTCAGGTAGCCGGGCGGGTGGACGAGCATCCCAGCGGCCCCCTGCACGAGCGGCTCGATCACCACGGCGGCGACCTCTTCGCCATGAACGGCGAGGATGCGCTCGAGGTCGGCGGCGTCGCCCGGCTCGGCGTGCAGGGCGTCGAAGAGCAGCGGCTGGTAGAGCGAGTGGAAGAGGTCGATCCCCCCGAGCGAGACCGAGCCCACGGTGTCGCCGTGGTAGGAATCGCGCAGGGACACGAAGCGGGTCCGTCCGCGCGCGGCGGCGTCGCCCTGCTGCCAGAACTGGAAGGCCATCTTGAGCGCGATCTCGACCGCGGTCGAGCCGGAGTCCGAGAAGAAGACCCGGCTCAGGCCGGCGGGCGCGATCTCCACGAGCCGGCGGGCGAGCTCGATCGCCGGCGGGTGAGAGAGGCCGAGCATGGTCGAATGGGCGACCCGGTCGAGCTGATCGCGCACGGCGGCGTCGAGGCGGGGGTGGCGGTGCCCGTGAACGTTGCACCACAGCGACGAGACCCCGTCGATGTAGCGGCGCCCGTCGACGTCGATCAGGTCGGTGCCCGCGGCGCGCTCGATCACCAGGGGCTGCTCGCCCACCCAGCCGCGCTGCTGGGTGAAGGGATGCCACACGTGGGCGTGATCCGCGGAGACGAGATCCACGCTTAAGACCGTAGTTATGGTGAAGGACGGAATGCCACCTCTCCCTCTGCTGGTCTTCGTGGTCGGGACGGGCTCGCTCGGCGCGGAGATCGCGGCGGTGCGGCTGCTCGCTCCCTATTTCGGGGCGTCGACCGTGGTCTGGGCCAACACGATCGGCGTCGTGCTCGTGTCGCTTTCGGTCGGCTACTGGCTCGGCGGGCGCTGGGCCGACCGCCATCCGCACATGCGCGGGCTCTGCCTGCTGGCCCTCGGGGCGGCGGTGCTGCTGGCGCTCGTGCCCTTTGCCGCCGACCCGCTGCTCGACCTCGCCGTGGCCGCGCTCGACTCGATCGCCGCGGGCGCGTTCTTCGGCTCGCTCGCCGCGGTGCTCGTGCTCGTGGCCGTGCCCATCCTCCTGCTCGGCGCGGTCTCGCCGTGGGCCGTGCGGCTCGGGGTGGAGCGCGTCGAGGACGCCGGACGGGTGGCGGGCCGGCTGTACGCGCTCTCGACCGCGGGCAGCCTGTTCGGGACGCTCGCCTCCGCGCTCGTGCTGATCCCGCTTGTCGGCACGCGCCGCACGTTCCTGGTCTTCGCGCTCGCCATCGCGCTCATCGCCGTGGTCGGCCTGCGGCCGGTGCGCCGCTACGCGCTCGCCCCGGCGGCGATCGCGGTGCTCATGGCCCTGCCCGTGGGGACGCTCAAGGCCGCTACGGAGGGCTCGGGCAGCAGGGTGATCTACGAGACCGACACGCAATCCCAGTACGCGCGGGTGGTCGCCCGCCCCGACGGCAGTCGCGCCCTCGAGCTCAACGAGGGCCAGGCCCAGCACTCGATCTACGAGCCGGACGGCGTGCTGACCGGCGACGTGTGGGACGGCCATCTCGTGCTGCCGTTCCTGGCCCGCGAGCGCCCGCCCGCCCGCGTGGCCATCCTCGGCAACGCCGCCGGCACGACGTCGCGCGCCTACGAGAAGTTCTTCCCGCGCACGCGCGTGGACGGCGTCGAGATCGACCCGGAGCTGTCGGAGATCGGGCGGCGGTTCTTCGACATGAGCAACCCGCGCCTGCGCATCTACGACGAGGATGCGCGGCCGTTCCTGCGGCGGATCGACGCGCGCTACGACGTGATCTCGGTTGACGCCTACCGCCAGCCCTACATCCCCTTCTACCTGACCACGAGCGAGTTCTTCGAGACCGCGCGGGAGAAGCTGGGCCCGGGCGGGGTGGTGATCGTCAACGCCGGCCATCCCGAGGGTCAGGACGAGCTCGAGCGCGTGCTCAGCGCGAGCATGGGCGAGGTCTTCCCGCACGTTGTGCGCGACCCGATCGAGCCGACGAACACGCTGCTCGTGGCGAGCGAGACGCCGCTGAGCCGCGAGCGGCTGCGGCGGGTCTCGGCGCGGGGCCTGCCGAAGGGGTTGGAGCAGACCGGCCTCGGGGCGGCCGCGCGGGTCGATGGGCCGCTCTTGGGCGGCGAGGCCTACTCCGACGATCGTGCGCCGGTCGAGTGGTTGATCGACAAGTCGATCGTGAACTACGCGGCGGGCGGGGACTGAAGGGCCGGTGGCGCGTAGCTCGACCGCTCGCGGGGAACCCTCGGTTGAAGAGGAGGCTGAGATGTCACACCGCCGCTACGAGCTCGGCGAGTACGAGCAGATGCGCGCCGCGCACCGCTGGGAGGTGCCCGAGCGCTACAACATCGCGCGCGACGTCTGTGACAAGCACCCGCGCGACAAGCTCGCGATGGTGTGGGAGGACTGGCAGGGAACGGAGCGCCGGGTCGACTGGGGCGAGCTGCAGGATCTCTCGAGCCGCTTCGCGGGCGCGCTCGAGGCCCAGGGCGTGGAGCGAGGCGACCGCGTGGCCACGCTGCTGCCCTCCCTGCCCGAGACCGCCGCGGTATTTCTCGGCACCTTCAAGGCCGGCGGCATCCTCCTCTCGATGTCGGTGCTCTACGGCGACGACGGCATCCAGCACCGGCTGCGCGACTCAGGCGCCAAGGCGCTGGTCACCGACACCGCCAATCGTCACCGCATCCCCGAGGGCATGGTGGAGCAGGTTTTCGTGATCGACGATCCCGAAGGCGGCGAGCGCCAAGACTCAGACATCGACCTGCTCGAGGCGATGGAGGCGGCGCCGGACAGCTACGAGATGGCGGACACCGCGGCCGACGACCCGGCGCAGCTCTACTACTCGTCGGGCACCACCGGGCTGGCGAAGGGCATCCTCCACGCCCACCGCTACATCCTCGCCCACGAGGAGTTCGAGTTCTGCCACGCCGTGGAGGACGGTGAGCTGTTCCACGGCATGGGCGAGTGGGCATGGGC
>JACCTJ010000302.1 GCA_013812485.1 Thermoleophilaceae bacterium | reverse complement strand
TCGACAACGACCACTACTTCGGCTTCGTCGAGGCGGCACGCGAGCGGGGGATCGACGTGCCGATCATCCCGGGCATCATCCCCGTGACCAACTTCAAGCAGCTCAAGCGCATCACCGGCATGTGCGGCGCCTCGATCCCCGCGGACTTCGAGCGCGAGCTGGCCGAGCGCGAGGACGACGCCGACGCTGTCAAGGACCTGGGGGTCTCCTACGCCACGCTCCAGTGCGCCGACCTGCTGAGCCGCGGCGCGCCGGGGATCCACTTCTACACGCTCAACAAGTCGCCGGCGACGCGGGCGATCCTCGCGGCACTGCGGGCCGCCCGGCCCTGGGACCGGGCGCTCGAGCCGGTCTAGGTCTGCGCGGCGCTCGCAGCGGCGAGCTCCCACCGCTCGGGCTCGGCGCCACCCTCGACCCGGCCGGCCTCGCCGAGGTCCTCGAGCCGGCGCAGGTAGGCGAGCACCATGTTGAGGCCCAGGCTGACCATCATCGGCGTCAGCTCTTGGTCCGGCGAGAGCTCCAGCAACGGGCGCACGAGCTCGAACGGCGTCTGCGGTCCGCGCGCGAGCGCCTCGCGCACACGACCGATCTGAACCTCGACCTCGTGCCGGTTTCCGTCGATGTGGGCCTGCACGTCGCGGAAGGGACTACCGTGACCGGCCACGCATAGCTTCGCGTCCAGGCGTTCGACCACGTCGAGGGACCATAGGAACTCCCTGACCGGATCGGGCGTGTGGCCGTAGTCGAAGTAGAGCGCGATCCGCCCCAGCAGGTGGTCGCCGGAGATGAGCAGGCCGGTGTGGGGCTCGTGGAGGGCGACGTGCGAGGGAGCGTGCCCGGGCGTCTCGTGCACCGCGAGCGTGCCGAGGTCGGTCTCGATCTCGACGCCCGGCACCAGCTCGCGGTCGGGGGGCACGACGCCGGCGATTCCCGTTCCGCGTCCGGCACGCTCCTCTTGATAGCGCCGCAGGGCATCCTCGGGCACGCCGGAGTGGCGCGCGACCTCGAGCCGGCGCTCCAGCGCGCTCGGGCGCCTGCGCCGCTCGGGTGGCGTGGCCGTGGTTCGGGTGCATCCACAGCTCGCAGCCCGCGGCCTCGACAACCGGTCCGGCGAGGCCGTAGTGGTCGGCGTGGGCGTGCGTGCAGACGAGCAGGCGCACGTGCTCGAGGCGCAGTCCGGCCTGATGCAGCGCTCGCTCGAGCTGCGCCGGCGCGCTGGGCTCGTCGAGGCCGGTGTCGACGAGCACTACTCCGTTGCCGGCGGCGAGCGCGTAGGCGTTGACGTGGGCACCCCCGGCCAGGGCAGCGGAAGGCGCAGGCGCCAGAGGCCGGGGAGGACCCGGTCGGCGCGAGCGAGCTCGCGCTTGCGGGGAGCGGGCGCAGGGGTGGTCAAGCGCGGGATGCTCGCACGGAGCAGATACGCGAATCGACCGCGGCCGTCCCCCTGCGGACGACAGGCGAACCGCCGATATCGTGGTCGTGATGGGTCGCCGCCAGCGCCGCCGGGGAAGCGAGACCGCCTCAGTACCGCACGCGGCGAGCACCGACTACCACGACGACGAGGGCAACGTCCTGACCCTTCGCGACGAGCTGTCGCCGGGGACCGTCGAGCGGCTGCGCGGGCGGGAGAGCAGCGCCGCCGCCTCACGCGACGACATCCAGGTCCGGCGGATCGAGCTCCTGTTCGAACGCCTCGCCGTGCGGTGGGAGATCGCCGGGCTCCCGCTCGAGGGCCAGGCCGAGCTGCTCGGCCGCTACCGCATGGCCGACCCGGAGCTGCGTCGCTGGGTGGGCCAGACGGTCACGGAGCACGCGCGAGACCAGCTCCCCGAGCTCGGGCTCTAGTCGGATGCCCCTGGTCCGCGACGCCAAGCCGGCAGCGAGCATCCGCGTGCCCGGCCGGTGTGAGGATCCGGCGCTTGTCTTCGTCGCCGCCCTCACCCTCGCGCTCCTCCTCGCCATCCTGCTGGTCTCTCCCTCGCAGGCCGCCGCCGAGCGGGCGGTGAACCTCGGCGCCGAGCGCAGCCACCCGGCCGGCGATCTCCCGTACTCGGTCGAGACCGCCGACCTCAACGGCGACGGCGTACTCGACATCGTCACCCCCAACACGGTCTCGCACGACGTCTCGGTCCTGCTCGGCAGGGGCGAGGGCACGTTTCGACCGGCCGCTAACTTCCCCGCGGGGAAGGGGCCGCGGACGGCCGTAACCGCGGACTTCGACGAGGACGGCCGCGTCGACGTCGCGGTCTCCGACGTCTTCGACCGGGCCGTCCTCGTGCTCAGGGGCGACGGCCGCGGGGGCCTCGGTCCGCCCACCCGATATCCGGCGGGCGAGCAGCCGCGAAACCTCATCACCCGCGACCTCGATCGCGACGGCCATGCCGATCTGGCGG
>JACCTJ010000228.1 GCA_013812485.1 Thermoleophilaceae bacterium | reverse complement strand
CGCTGGAGCTGTTCAAGCCGTTCATCATGGCCCAGCTCGTCGAGCGCAAGGCGGCGCAGAACATCAAGGCCGCCAAGAAGATGGTCGACTCGATGATCCCCGAGGTCTGGACGTGCTCGAGCAGGTCATCCACGAGCACCCGGTGCTGCTGAACCGCGCACCGACGCTGCACCGCCTGGGCATCCAGGCGTTCGAGCCGGTGCTCGTCGAGGGCAAGGCGATCCAGGTCCACCCGCTGGTCTGTCACGCCTTCAACGCCGACTTCGACGGCGATCAGATGGCCGTCCACCTGCCGCTATCGGCCGAGGCCCAGGCGGAGGCACGGCTGCTGATGCTCTCCTCGAACAACATCCTGTCCCCGGCTCACGGCGCGCCGCTGGCGACGCCCGCCCAGGACATGGTGCTTGGCCTCTACTACCTGACCTACGGGCCGGATGAGGAGGAGCTCCAGAAGATCGAGGAGCGCGTCCGCTCCGGCGATTGGAACGACAAGGCCGACGGCGCACGCCCGCATGTCTTCCGCTCCGCGCAGGAGGCCGAGCTCTCCTACGAGCACGGCATGGTCAAGCTGCACGATCTCGCCGAGTACCGCAGGCGGGGTGAGCAGGGCCACGTCCTGACGACGGTCGGCCGGATCATCTTCAACGACCACGTCGAGCGCTCGCTCGCCGAGGCGCTGGAAGACAAGTACGAGCCCGGCACCTACCAGTTCGTCAACGGCCCACTGAAGAAGCGCGACACCAACGAGGTGATCCAGCGGCTCGTCGACGAGCACGGCCCGCACGCGATCGCGCTCGTGCTCGACGCGTTCAAGGACCTCGGGTTCCGCTTCGCGAGCCAGGCCGGCATCACGATCTCCAAGAACGACGTCGTGATCCCGCCTCAAAAGGAAGCGATCCTCGACGGCTACGAGAAGGAAGTCGCAGCGATCCAGGAGCAGTACGACACGGGTCTGATCTCGCCGGAGGAGCGCCACGAGGCGATCGTCGAGAAGTGGACCGCAGCCACCGACGAGGTCGGGATCGCGATGCAGGACAACCTGCACCACCTGAACCCGATCTTCATGATGGCCAACTCCGGAGCGCGTGGATCGTTCAAGCAGATCCGCCAGCTCGCCGGGATGCGTGGCCTGATGGCCAACCCGAAGGGCGAGATCATCGAGCGCCCGATCAAGGCCAACTTCATGGAAGGCCTGTCGGTGCTCGAGTACTTCATCTCGACCCACGGCGCGCGTAAGGGTCTTGCCGACACCGCACTGCGCACGGCCGACTCGGGCTACCTCACCCGCCGCCTTGTCGACGTCTCACAGGACGTCATCGTGCGGCTCGAGGACTGCGGGACCAAGGCGTTCATCGATATGCCGCTGCGCGAGGACGGCGACGTCAACCTCGACGTCATCGGCCGCTTCACGCACGGCGAGATCAAGGCCGGCAACCGCGTGATCGCCAAGAAGGACAAGTTGATCACGCGCGCCCAGCTGACCGAGATGGTCGAGGCATTCGACGACGACAAGTCCGTCGCCGTTCGCTCAGTCATGAAGTGCGAGGCCGACGCCGGCATCTGCCAGCACTGCTACGGCCTCTCGCCCGCGACCGGCAACGTCGTCGCCGTCGGCGATGCGGTAGGGATCATCGCCGCGCAGTCGATCGGCGAGCCCGGCACCCAGCTGACCCTGCGGACCTTCCACACCGGCGGTGTGGCCGGCGCGGACATCACGCACGGTCTGCCGCGTGTCGTCGAGCTATTCGAGGCGCGCAAGCCGAAGGGGCTCGCGGAGCTCTCGCGTGAGGCCGGCAAGGTCTCGATCGAGACGACCGAGAAGACCCTGAAGATCACGGTCACCGACGGCGAGGGGGAGGAGCACCTCTACTCATTCCCGCGCCGTACGCGCGTGTTCGTCGAGGACGGGCAGAAGATCGATATCGGAACGCAGCTGACCGAGGGGTCGATCTACCCGCACGACCTGCTCGACACCCGCGGCCGGACCGAGACCGAGCTCTACCTGATTCGCGAGGTCCAGAAGGTCTACAAGTCCCAGGGCGTCGACATCAACGACAAGCACATCGAGATCATCGTCCGCCAGATGATGAAGAAGGTGCGCGTCGACCAGAAGGGCGACACCCTCTACCTGCCGGGCCAGTTGGTGGACCGCCACGACTTCGCGCACGAGGACGACCGGATCGCCGAGGGAGGTGGCGAACGGGCCGAGAGCGCTGAGGTCATCCTCGGCATCACCAAGGCCTCGCTGGCCACCGACTCGTTCCTGTCGGCGGCCTCCTTCCAGGAGACCACGAAGGTGCTGACCGACGCGGCGCTCGAGGGCAAGACCGACCGTCTCGCCGGCCTCAAGGAGAACGTGATCATCGGCAAGCTGATCCCGGCCGCCACCGGCCTGCGGCGCTACCGCCGCATCGAGATCGAGCCAACCGAGCCGGCCCAGCGCCCGAGCGCCACGGAGCTCGGACTGCTCGAGGACGGCGAGCTCGCGGCCGAGCTCGGGCTCACCGACGGTGAGATCGAGGGCTTCGGCTTCGGTGGCGACTCCTTCGCTGAGGAACGGTCGTTCGGCGACGAGCTGGCCGACCTGACCGTGCCACCGGCCGAGGATCGCGTCGAAGAGGAATAACGTCCGCGCCGCCGGGTCTGAGCGCTCAGCTCAGGCCCGGCCGGGCGCGACGATGCCGGCGACCTCGTCGGCCCAGCGAAGCAGCCGCGCGACGTGATCCTCGTCGATCCCGACCGCGGGATCGGTCGGCACGAGCAGGGTCGGAGCGGCGCGCCCCTGCGCCCAGCGCTGGCAGCGTTCGTCGAGGTTGTCGTCGATCCAGGCGGCCGGTCGCTCGCCCGCGTACTCGTCGATCGCCTCCACCTTCCAGTGCGCGGTCCCGAAGATCGCGCGGCCGTCGAAGCTCAGGGTCGGCAGCTGGGGCGCGCTGAGCCCGAGCAGCCGAGGAAGGTACTCGTTGGCGCGCTCCTCCCAGCCCGTCGCCCACACGAGCTCGTAGCGCTCGGCGAGCCGGCCGAGGCGCTCACCGGCGGTGGCGCTCAGGCAGTGGATGATCCCGTCGACGTAGTGGTAGCTCCCGGGCGGGTTGTCGTGGGAGGGGAAGCCGAACAGGCTGATCACGCCGTCGACGTCGACGAACAGGATCGGGAGGGGGGAGAGGGGTTCGGCCGGCACGCTTAGGCGGATATGCGGGTTGGGTAGACGCTTGTTCGAGGGAGGTAGGCTCAGGCGCGGAGGCAGGGCGGCCGATAGGCCAATAAGCGGCGCGGGCGCACAGACCCGTCGCTAAGACTCGAACCATGACGCTACACCTAGGCATAGGGCTCGCACTGTTGTGCGCGGTCGCGACGAACGTGGGCTTCCTCCTGAAGCACCGCGGCGCTTCGGTCGCGCCCGAGGTCCGCTGGGGCCACCCGATCTCGAGCGCCGTCGCGTTGTTTCGCTCGAAGTGGTTCGCCATCGGCTGGCTCGTGGCTCTCGGCGCGTGGATGCTCCACATCGGCGCGCTGGCCCTGGCCCCCCTCTCGGTGGTCCAGGCCGTGATCTCCGGTGGGCTGGTCCTCCTGACCGTGCTCGCCGAGCGGGTCTTCGGCTTCTCGGTCGGGCGCCGCCAGTGGCTCGGCGTCGGCTTCACCGCGCTCGGTCTCGTGCTGCTGGCCGCCACGCTGCCCGGTGGCGAGGGATCTCACTCGTCGTACTCGCTCGCGGGCATGATCGCCTTCGAGTCCGGTCTGCTCGCGGTCGGCACGCTGCTGGTCCTCTCGCCCCGCCTCGGCACCCCGCGCCAGCATCACGGCGCGCTGCTCGGCCTAGCGGCCGGCCTCCTCTACGGGGTGTCCGCCGTGGCCATCAAGGCGCTGACCGGCACGGTCGGCGCGGACGGCCTCCTCGCGCTGGTCTCGCCCTGGCTGGCCGCGGCCCTCGTGGCCTGGGTCATCTCCTTCTACGCCGCGGCCCACGGGTTTCAGCGCGGCGAGGCGGTGCCCGTGATCACGCTCACACTCGCGGCCGCCAACGTGTCGGCGATCAGCGGCGGCATCATCGTCTTCGGTGACCCACTGCCGGGCGACACGCTCGGGATCGTGGTCCAGTTTCTCGCCTTCGCACTGGTGATCGTGGCGGCCGCGTTGACGCCGGCACCGGTGCGAGCCGCGGGGGCGGGCGCCTAGCCGCCGAGCTCTGGATTCACGGGCCGACTGCTACAGTCACGCGCCGATGCCGAGCATCAATCAGCTAGTGCGAAAGGGCCGCTCGCGACCGAAGAAGAAGGTCGCCACCCCCGGTCTCAAGTCCGGTCAGGGGCGCAAGGCCCGGATCGCCGCTCCGCAGCGGCGCGGCGTCTGCACGCGTGTCTACACGACCACGCCCAAGAAGCCGAATTCGGCACTGCGCAAGGTCGCGCGCGTGCGACTGACCAACCAGATGGAGGTCACCGCCTACATCCCCGGCGAGGGCCACAACCTTCAGGAGCACTCCGTCGTGCTCGTCCGCGGCGGCCGCGTCAAGGACCTGCCGGGCGTTCGCTACAAGGTCGTCCGCGGCACGCTCGACGCGTCCGGAGTCTCCGACCGCAAGAAGGCTCGCTCGCAGTACGGCGTAAAGGCCAAGTAGCTCGATGCCACGCCGCGCCGCCGCCGGGGTCCGTCCGGTCGACCCCGATCCCGTTCACAGCTCCCGGCTCGTGCAGCAGGTGATCAACAAGGTGATGATCGACGGCAAGAAGTCCTCGGCCGAGCGGATCGTCTACGACGCCCTGCAGATCCTCTCGCGCCGCACGAGCGACGACCCCGTCGACTCGCTCGGGAAGTCCCTGCGAGAGCTGACCCCGGTCCTCGAGGTTCGCTCCCGGCGCGTCGGCGGTGCAACCTACCAGGTGCCCGTCGAGGTCCCGGGCCGCCGCGCTCAGACCCTCGCCGTGCGCTGGCTCATCCAGTTCGCCCGCGCCCGGCGCGAGAAGACCATGGCCGAGCGCCTCGCCGGCGAGCTCAACGACGCGCAGTCCCAGCAGGGTGGCGCGTATAAACGCAAGGACGACATCTACCGGATGGCGCAGGCAAACAAGGCCTTCGCCCACTACCGCTGGTAGGAGGGTCCTGCAAAGCGGCGCATTCCGGCGTCCTCGGTCGCTCGCCTGCCTCTAGCAGGCTTCGCTCCCTGCGTCCTAGGACTGCTTGCTTTTCGGACCCTCCGGCCCCGGCTCCGACCTCTAGCGGTCTGGCAAGATGCCGGCCGGCGCCGCCCCCGCCGGGCAGCTTCGCCCGATCGCCGCGCCCCAGGCCATCCCGACGGTGACGAGAACACGAGCACGAACTCCGTCGCGATCATGAGCAGACCGGCCGCCAGAGCAGGGGCCGGGACGTCCGGCGAGCCCCCGCGCGACCCCGTCCGAACCGCGGCGGAGAGCCAGATCCGCTGCTACCATCAGCGTCGGTCTGCGAGGCGTTCTCGCGCCTTGCGTCAGCCGGGGTCATCGCTCCTCACGAGCGGTTGAGCCGCGGCCACCGCCGACGATTATGGACACCCCCACCGCATAGCGACCTTCCGGGCAACCGCGACCGTACGAACGGGCCCGGCTGACGGGCCTTTTTTCTGCCCGCGACCACCAGCAGACGGACGAAGAGCAAGAGGACATGGCACGAGAGGTTTCACTCCAGAAGACGCGCAACATCGGGATCATGGCGCACATCGACGCCGGCAAGACGACGACGACCGAGCGCATCCTCTTCTACACCGGCCGTACGCACAAGCTCGGCGAGGTCCATGAGGGCGCGGCCACCATGGACTGGATGGAGCAGGAGCAGGAGCGCGGCATCACGATCACCTCGGCCGCCACCACCGCCGCCTGGCGCGACCACCGCGTCAACATCATCGACACCCCGGGCCACGTCGACTTCACTGTCGAGGTAGAGCGCTCGCTGCGCGTGCTCGACGGGGCGGTCGCGGTCTTCGACTCCGTCGCCGGCGTCGAGCCGCAGTCCGAGACGGTCTGGCGCCAGGCCGACAAGTACCGCGTTCCCCGCATCGCCTACATCA
>JACCTJ010000208.1 GCA_013812485.1 Thermoleophilaceae bacterium | reverse complement strand
AGCTGCTGCTCCAGCACGCCGACGTCGCCATGTACGAGGCGAAGCGAGCTCACTCCGGCCGCGAGCTCTACAGCTTGAAGCGCGATTGCTACTCGGTCGAGCGCCTCGAGCTCCTCGCTGACATGCGCGAGGCGATCCGCAACGGGGAGGTCGTGCTGCACTTTCAGCCCAAGGCCAGCCTGCGCACCGGCGCCGTGGTCGGCGTCGAGGCACTCGTGCGCTGGGCGCACCCACGCCGCGGCCTGCTCTACCCCGAAGAGTTCCTGCCCCTTGCCGAAGGCACTGGGTTGATCCGCCCGCTGACGCTGCACGTGATCGAGACCGCGCTCGAGCAGACCCGCGTCTGGCGGGACGAGGGGCTCGAGCTGAGCATCGCCGTCAACCTCTCCACCCGCAACCTGCTCGACCTCGACCTGCCCGAGCGCGTGTCCAAGTTGCTCGACCAGACCGGGATCGCGCCCGAGAACCTCGAGCTCGAGATCACCGAGAGCACGATCATGAGCGATCCGTTTCGGACCAAGGCCGTGCTCGGCGGGCTCCACGCGATGGGCGTCGGACTCGCGATCGACGACTTCGGGACGGGCTACTCCTCCCTGCAGTGGCTGGCGGACATGCCCGTGACCACCCTCAAGGTCGACAGGTCCTTCGTCCTCTCGATGGGCCAACGGGAGCGCGACTTGATGATCGTCAAGTCCACCGTCCAGCTCGCCCAGAACCTCGGGCTCAAGGTGGTCGCCGAGGGCGTCGAGTCGGAGGAGACCTGGAGGGAGCTCTCGGCGCTCGGCTGCGACGAGGTCCAGGGCCACTACCTGAGCCCACCCGAGAGCGCCGAGATCCTGACTGACTGGCTACACGAGCACGCGCGCTTCGGAACCGCGCTCAGCGAGCTCCCCGCCGCAGCGAGCTCGGTCACCGACTGAGGGCGCCGCCCGGCTCGGCCGCTGCACGGACGGCCTCGAGCAGCCACTCGACCTTCGGGTTGTCGGTCGAGTCCTCGTTGTAGTGGGCGAGCACGACCTCGCCGCCGGGCCTGACCACGAAGGTGGCGGGCCGCAGGGCGATGTCGCCGTGCGGGATGCCGATGACGGCGCCCGAGCGGGCGACCCGGAACCAGCCCTTCACCGCCTTAGCGCCGAGATATTCCCGTCGCTTGCCCCGGCCGAGGCCGACGGCGTCGTAGGCCTGCTTGGCGGGATCGCCGAGGCAGTCGAAGGGGATCTTGCGGTGGTGACAGAAGTTGCGGGTCGACTCGGCGCGGTACTGGAAGATCGCCACGGCGTCCGCGCCGGCCGACCGGATGTCGTCCCACGCCCGCGTCATATGGATCTAGCTGCTCGCGGCAGAAGGCGCAGCCGAAGTGGCGCATGAAGGCGACGATCAGCGGACTGCCGCGCCAGCGCTCCTCGAGCTCGATCGGCCCCCCGACCGTCGCGAGCGTTACGTTCGGAAAGCGATCGCCTGGTCGCAGGGTCGGCATCGGCTGATCTTAGGCGGAGCGCCCCTCGCCGCTGTCGTAGCGCACCGCCTCGAGGTACAGACCGCAGGCCGGCGCGGTGGGGCCGGCCTCGGAGCGCGGCCGGCCGGCGAGCAACGCCCCGAAGCTCTCGACCGAGCGTCGTTCGGAGCCGACCTCGAGCATCGTCCCGACGAGGACCCGGGCCATACGACGCATGAAGGAGTCGGCCTCGATCCACAGCTCGAGCACGTCGGTGCCGGCCTGCGCCCACTCGGCGCGCGAGACCTCGCGCTCGAAGCGCACGTGAGCGGTCTGCGTCGGGGTGAAGGCGGTGAAGTCGTGCGTGCCGCGCACCAGCTCCGCGCACGCCTCCAGGGCGCCACGGTCGAGCGGTCGCCGCCGGTGCAGTGCCCTCCCCCGCTCGAACGGGCTCGCCGCGGGCCGGGTGAGCAGCCGGTAGCGGTAGAGGCGGGCGCGGGCGTCGCGGCGGGCGTCGAAGCCCTCGGGCGCGGGAACGCTTCGGAGCATCCGCACGTCGGCGGGCAGCAGCGCGTTCAGCCGGGCCGCCGCGACCGGCTCGCCCGGATGGCTGGCCACCTGGCCCCGGGCGTGCACCCCGGCGTCGGTGCGCCCGGCCACGCTCAGCGCGACAGGCCGCCCCGTCGCCGCGAGCGCCTCCTCGAGTACGCCCTGGACGGTACGCCGGCCCGGCTGGCGGGCCCAGCCCGCGAAGGCGCCGCCGTCGTACTCGAGGTCGAGCCGCGCGGTCATGCGGGCGGGCGTGGGCCGTGCGAGGTAGGGTCGTCCCACGAGTGATCTCGCCCCGGCGGCGAGGACGAACGAAAGGGTGGCATGGCCGATCTGAAGGCGCTGATGCTCAACTGCACGCTCAAGAGCTCACCGGAGGTCTCCAACACCGAGGCCCTGCTCGACAGGGTCGCCGCCATCCTCCACGGGCTCGACTGCGAGACCGAGATCGTCAGGGTGGTCGACCATCGGATCCCCTTCGGGATCGAGTCCGACCTCGGCGACGGCGACGAGTGGCCTCAGATCCTGGAGAGGATCCTCGCGGCCGACATCCTCATCGTGGGCACGTCGATCTGGTTCGGCGTGCGCTCGAGCGTCTGCCAGATGATCATCGAGCGCCTCGACGGCACCTACAACGACACCAACGACGTCGGCCAGTACCCGCTCTACAACACGGTCGCGGGCGTCGTCGTCACGGGCAACGAGGACGGCGCCCACGACGCGGCCGGCACCACGCTGTTCAACCTCGGGCACCTCGGTTGCACGGTCCCGCCGAACGCGGACTGCTACTGGGTCGGCGACGCCGGGCCCGGGCCGTCGTTCATCGACGCCGACGGCTGGAACCAGAGCGCCTACACGCGCAAGACCGCGAGCTGGATGGCTCACAACCTCGTCCATTTCGCCCGCATGCTGAGGGATCGCCCGATCCCGCCGGAGGGGAACGTCGTCCCGGACTGGCAGGGGCCGAAGGGCGAAGGGCCCTCGTAGCGCTACCCGCGTCGCCGGGCGACGACGAGCAGGTACTCGGCGTCGATCTCGACCGAACCGTCGGTCGCCTTGTTCCAGCTGTCGAGGAGCGAGGCAAACTCCTCGCGCAGGCGACTCCGCGCCTCGTCGTCGAGCATCCCCATGAGGGTCACGGACGGCCCCGCGGTCTCGCCGAAGAAACGGAAGCTCGCGTCGGCGTCGGCGAAGCTCCAGTGGACGAACCGGGACTCGACGAGTATCGACCCGGCGAGGCCCGCGAAGCGCTCGCGCACGATCTCCTCGCGGCCCCAGTCGAGCGGTCGGGGCATGTCCTCGGGCGGCGGGGGGGCGTAGCCGTTGGCCAGCTCGAAGAAGCGGCCGTTGAAGCCGTTCGGCGTCCAGTTGGCCATGCCCACCGTGTTGCCGGGGCGCACCACACGGAAGAGCTCTCGGGCCACGACGTCGGGCCGGGGGGCGAACATCGCCCCAAAGACCGAGGTGACGCAGTCGAAGCGCTCGTCCTCGAAGGGAAGCTCCTCGGCGTCGGCCACGGCCCACTCGACTTCGAGCCCCTCGCTCTCGGTACGCGCGCGCCCGAGCTCGACCATCGCCGGCGTGAGGTCGGAGGCGACCACGGCCGCGCCCTCGCGCGCCGCGAGCACCGCCGCGTTGCCGTTGCCGGCAGCAACGTCGAGCACCTCTTGACCGGCCGAGATCGCGCATCCGTCGACGACCTCGCGGGCCGCGCTCTCGAGCCGCTCGGCGAGCCGTCCGTAGTCGCCTCGCGACCACATGCCGCGCGCGCCGTCCTTGATCTCACCCAGGTCGGTCACGCCGCGCCTGCGGTCTAGACCAGCTCGATCAGAGCCATCTCGGTCGCGTCCGAGGGGCGCGGGCCGAGCTTGAGGATCCGGGTGTAGCCGCCCGGGCGCTCGGTGTAGCGCGCGGCGATCTCCTCGAACAGCTTGTAGACCACGAACTTGTCCTGGCCGAGCGAGGCCATGGCCTGTCGGCGCGCGTGGAGGTCTCCGCGCTTGGCCAGCGTGATCAGCTTCTCGAGTTCCGGGCGCACGGCCTTGGCCTTGGCGTGGGTGGTGCGGATGCGCTCGTGATCGATCACCTCCCGCGAGAGGTTCATGAGCAGCGCCTTGCGGTGCGCCGTGTCGCGGCTCAGCTTGTGACGGCTCTTCTGATGGCGCATGAGGGTCTCGAGGATGACAGCCGGCGGCGAGAGAGTGCGCGAGGCCCTAGGCCTCGCGCAGGGAGAGCCCGCGGGCGCGCAGGGTCTCCCTCACTTCCTCGATCGACTTCGAGCCGAAGTTGGGGATCGCCGCGAGCTCTGACTCCGAGCGCTGGAGCAGCTCCCCGACGGTCTGGATCCCGGCCCGCTTGAGGCAGTTGTAGGAGCGCACCCCGAGCTCGAGCTCCTCGATGAGGATCTCGTCCATGCCGTCGGCGCGCGGAGGGGCTCCGTCGGCGGGGGTGAGCTCGCCGCCCGGCTCTCCCGCGCCGCCGCCCCGCAGGGCCTCGACGCGATCGGCCTCGGTGAAGATCGACAGCCGGCTGATGAGGATCTCCGCCGCCTCGGCCAGCGCCTCCTCGGGCTCCTTCGAGCCGTCGGTCTCGACATCCAGTGTCAGCTTGTCGAAGTCGGTGCGCTGGCCCACGCGAGCGGCCTCGACCTGGTAGGCCACGCGCTTGACCGGCGAGAAGATCGAGTCGATCGGGATCACGCCGATCGGCTGATCCTCGGTCTTGTTGTCCTCGGCCGGCGAGTAGCCGCGACCGCGCCCCACCGTCAGATACATCTCGAGCCGGGTGTTCTGCTCGAGCGTGGCGATGTGGGCCTCGGGGTTGAGGATCTCGACGCCCGAGGGCAGATCGATGTCGCGCGCGGTGACCTCGCCGGGGCCGTCGGCGACCAGTGGCGCCTCGACCTCGTCGGACTCGGAGTGCATCCGGCAGACGATCTCCTTGAGGTTGAGAACGATGTCGGTGACGTCCTCGGTCACGCCCTCGATGGTCGAGAACTCGTGCGCGACGCCTTCGATGCGGACGCTCTTGACGGCGGCGCCCGCGAGCGATGAGAGCAGCACGCGCCGCAGCGAGTTGCCGAACGTGTAGCCGAACCCGCGATCGAGCGGCTCGACCGTAGCGCGGGTGCGCGTGTCGGTCACCTTCTGGGCGGAGATCTGGGGGGTCTGGAAGTCGAGCATCTGAGGGTTTCCTTGTTTTCGGGTCGGGCCTGAGGGCCGCCTGCCGGACCGGCAGACGGGGCCCGGGAGCGACTACTTCGCTACTTCGAGTACAGCTCGACGATGAGCTGCTCCTGCACCGGCACGGAGATCTCGCTCCGCTCCGGATGGCGCAGCACCTTCGCCGTGAGGCCGTCGTGGTCAGCCTGGAGCCAGGCCGGGACGGCGGAGACAAGATCAGTCGCTTCGCGCACGGCGTCCGTCGCGCCCGAGCCCATCTTCATGGCGATCACATCGTCGGCCCGCACCTGGTAGGAGGCGATGTTGACGCGCCGGCCGTTGACCGTCCAGTGTCCGTGCAGGATGAGCTGGCGGGCCTGGCGGCGCGAGCCCGCGAAGCCGAGCCGCACGATGACGTTGTCGAGCCGGCTCTCGAGCAGCCTCAGCAGGTTCTCGCCGGTCACGCCGGGCTGGCGCGTCGCCTTGGCGTAGTAGTTGCGGAACTGCTTCTCGAGGACGCCGTAGTAGCGGCGAGCCTTCTGCTTCTCACGCAACTGGACGCGGTACTCGGACTGCTTCTGGCGCCCGCGGCCGTGATCGCCGGGCGGGTAGGCACGGCGCTCGACGGCGCACTTCTCGGTCAGGCAGCGCTCGCCCTTGAGAAAGAGCTTCTCGCCCTCGCGCCGGCACTGCTTGCACTGGGATCCGCGATCGCGAGCCATCCCTACACGCGCCTCCGCTTCTTGAGGCGCACGCCGTTGTGCGCCTGCGGGGTAACGTCGCGCGTGGCGGTGACCTCGAGGCCGGCGGCCTGGAGCGAGCGGATGGCGGTCTCGCGACCCGAGCCCGAACCGCGCACGAAGACCTCGACCTTCTCGAGGCCCTGCTCGATGCCTTTA
This sequence comes from Thermoleophilaceae bacterium, assembly GCA_013812485.1. GTDB lineage: Bacteria > Actinomycetota > Thermoleophilia > Solirubrobacterales > Thermoleophilaceae > JACCUC01. The sequence goes on along the minus strand of JACCTJ010000208.1, from coordinate 2,520 downwards.
CGGGCGGCCGAGTCGGCGGTCACCTGGGCGGCGAAGGGCGTCGACTTGCGCGAGCCCTTGAAGCCGGCGCCGCCGGCGGATTCCCATGCGATGAGGTTGCCCTCGCGGTCGGTGAGAGAAACGATCGTGTTGTTGAAGCTGGTCTTGATGTGAGCCTGGCCTACCGGTATGTTCTTGCGAACCCGCCGCCGTCCCCGCCCGCGTCCGGGGCGCTGTTGCGCCACTACTTACTCACCTTCTTCTTGCCGGCGACCTGCATGCGCCGCGGGCCCTTGCGGCCACGCGCGTTTGTCTTGGTGCGCTGACCGTTGACGGGCAGGCCGCGGCGATGGCGCAGGCCCCGGTAGGCGCCGATCTCCATCAGCCGCTTGACGTTCTGGGAGCGCTCGCGGCGCAGGTCGCCCTCGACGTCGAGGTCTTGGTCGATGGCGGCGCGCAGGCGGATGACCTCGTCGTCGGTTAGGTTCTTGACGTATGTGTCCGGGTCGATGCCTGCGTCCTGGAGCAGCTTGCGGGAGGTCGACTCGCCCACGCCGTACACGTAGGTCAGTCCGATCTCGATCCGCTTGTTGAGGGGGATGTTGACGCCGGCGATGCGAGCCATTCGCTTATCCTTGCTTCTGCTTGTGTCGCGGGTTGGAGCAGATCACGAGCACGGCGCCGTGCCGGCGCACGATCTTGCACTTCTCGCACATGGGCTTGACTGAAGCTCGGACCTTCACCGCTCTCGCGATCGTCGAATACGTTTAGGAGAAGGCATCCGTGGACCCAGGAGTCGGTCCGCGGCGCGACCGAACAGGGTAGCAGTCGCGCCTGGCTCAGACGGTCTCAACGCGCGCGCCGGTGCGGTTCCGGGCGTCTTCGTCGAGGTGCCAGGGCGTGAGGATCCGTCCGCCGTCCGCCGTCACCGCGACGGTGTGCTCGAAGTGTGCGGCCAGCGAGCCGTCCAGAGAGTAGACCGACCACCCGTCGGAGGCCATCCGGATCTCGTGTCCCCCGGCGGTGACCATCGGCTCGATGGCCAAGACCATGCCCTCGGTCAGCTCGGGGCCCGTGCCCGGCCGGCCGAAGTTCGGGATCTGGGGGTCCTCGTGCATGGAGCGCCCGATCCCATGGCCCACGAGCGAGCGCACGACGGCCATCCCATCGCTCTCGACCCGTCGCTGCACGGCGTGCGAGACGTCGCCGAGGTGCTGGCCCGGTCGGCATTGCTCGACGGCTTCGAACAGTGAGGCCTCGGTGGTGTCGAGCAGGCGCCTGGCCACCGAGGAGACCCGCCCGATCGCCACCGTCACCGCCGCGTCGGCGACCCAGCCGTCGAGCTCGACCCCGACGTCGATCGACAGCACGTCGCCGCGCTCGAGTGCGTAGTCCCCGGGAATACCGTGGACGATCATCGAGTTCGGCGAGGCGCAGATCGAGCCGGGAAAGCCGTTGTAACCCTTGAACGCGGGCTCCGCGCCCTGGGAACGGATGAACCGCTCGGCGGCGCGGTCGAGATCGCCGGTGGAGACGCCGGCGCGGGCCTTGGACCGCAGAAGCTGGAGACAGCGAGCGAGGATGCGGCCCGAGGCCGCCATACGCTCGATCTCCTCGGGGACCTTTCGAACGATCAACGAAGAACGAGCCTACAACTCGCTCTCGCGCCGGAGCACGGCCAGGGTCGCCCGTATGTGGTCGTGCACCTCCGTGGTGGGGCGAGCGCCGTCGAAGCGACGCAGCATCCCGCGCGCGTCGTAGAGGTCGGCGAGCGGGCTCGTCTGCTCGCGGTAGACCTCGAGGCGGTGCTTGACGGTATCGGGATGGTCGTCGTCGCGCTGAATCAGCTTCGAGCCGTCCTGGTCACACACGCCCTCGCGCTTGGGCGGGTCGAAGTCGACGTGGTAGAGGTGGCTGTTCTTGACGCAGACCCGGCGGCCCGAGAGGCGGCGGATGACCTCGTCGTCTGCGGCCTCGATCAGGAGCGCGGCGGTCAGCTCGCGGCCGAGCCGCTTCAGCTCGCCGTCGAGGGCCTCGGCCTGCTCGACGTTGCGAGGGAAGCCGTCGAGCAGGAAGCCGTCCTCGGCCTCGGTCTGGTCGATGCGGTCGACCACGACCTCGATGATCACCTCGTCCGGCACGAGATCGCCACGGTCCATGTACTCGTTGGCCTTGCGCCCGAGCTCCGACTCCTCCTTGACCGCGGCGCGGAGGATGTCGCCCGTCGCGTAGTAGGGCAGGTCGAAATCGTCGACGAGACGCTCGGCCTGAGTGCCCTTGCCGGCGCCGGGGGGGCCGAGGAGGATGAGGTTGAGCTGGGGCACGAGGCGCGGGAGGCTAGCGGGGCGCTACGGAACTCGCTCTCTCGGGTACGCTCGCTCCGCTCGCTCAGAGAGCCCCTCGATAGCGAGTTCCTTCGCGCAGCGGGCCACAGCCCGAAGGACCGCGGCAAGATAGGGAGGCGAAAACCGAGGAGAACGGGGGAAGCAGGGAGCGACGTGTGCGAGCAGCACACGAGCGACCGATGACCCCGTTATCCGA
>JACCTJ010000205.1 GCA_013812485.1 Thermoleophilaceae bacterium | reverse complement strand
AGGCTGACCTCGCGCCCGAGCCCTCCGCTCGAGATCAGGATCAGGCGCTCGCAGCGCTCGGGGAACTGGTAGAAGAACTGCATGGCCACCCCGCCGCCGAGCGAATGGCCGACCATGCTCGCCCGGTCGACGCCGAGGGCGGCGAGCAGGTCACGTATGCCGGCGGCGTGCGCCCCGAGCGAGTAGTCGCCCTCCGGCTTGGCCGAGTCGCCGTGCCCGAGCAGGTCGGGGGCGATCACCGTGTAGTCCTCGGCGAGGAGGTCGGCGACCCCCTTCCAGTGGCGGGAGGAGTTGACCATCCCGTGCACGAGCACCACCGGCGGCCCGGTGCCGGCCGTGCGATAGATGACCCGGTGGCCGTGAAGGTCCAGAGCGCGGGCCTCGAAGCCTCCCTCCGGCGGTCCGCCGATACCGGCGGCGGAGGACTCGGGCGTGGACCCCACCGGGTCGGCGACGGGACGACCGGGCTCCACGCTCACCGGGCGCACCCTAGCCTTCCGGTCGAGAGACGGCCGACCGACTCGGGTCTCGGTCGACCTGCTCCGTCAGTGCCGCAGCTCGAGGTGCTCCCGCCAGGCGATACCAGTCCCGTCGAGCACCCGCACCACGTCCGCCTCGGCCTCCGCATAGCGCCCCCGGTCGACCGAGATCGGCACGAAGCCGGCGGTCTGCGGCTGGGCCTGGACATGCAGCTCCGAGCCGAGGCGCTCGAGCAGGTCGAACGCCGGCGGCTCCCAGCTCTTGACCCTCAGCATGACAATCATCGCTACCTGAGGGTTAACCCGTCCCGGCGGTCGAGAAACCCTCTTGGCGCCTCTACGAGCCGCCGATGGTCTGCGGCGCGCCGTAGGCCACGAGCGCCTCGGGCAGTCGCACGGCGCCATCGCTCTGCTGGCCGTTCTCGGCCAGCGCGATGATCGTCCGCCCCACCGCCACCGCGGTTCCGTTCAACGTGTGCACGTGGCGTGGCGAGCCTCCTCCCGCCGGGCGCAGGCGCGCGTCGAGTCGACGCGCCTGGAAGTCCGTCGTGTTCGAGCACGAGGTCAGCTCGCGGTAGCGCCCCTGGCCCGGCAGCCACGCCTCGATGTCGTACTTCTTGGCCGCGGACGCGCCGAGGTCCCAGGCCGGGATGTTGACCACGCGGTAGGGGATCTCGAGCAACTGCATGATCTCCTCCTCGAGGGCCAGCAGACGCTCGTGCTCGGCCTCGGAGTCCCCGGGGGCGACGAACGCGAACATCTCGACCTTGTCGAACTGATGCACGCGAAAGATCCCGCGCGTGTCACGCCCGGCCGCGCCCGCCTCGCGGCGAAAGCAAGGCGAATAGCCCGCGTAGCGAAGCGGCAGCTCCTCCTCGGGCAGGATCTCACCGGCGTGCAGCGAGGCGAGCGGGACCTCCGAGGTGCCGACGAGGTAGAGGTCGTCGTCGGCCACCCGGTAGATCTGCTGCTCGGTGTCGGGGAGGAAGCCGGTGCCGAACATCGCCTCCTCGCGTACGAGCACGGGCGGGATCACGGGCTCGAAGCCGTGCGCCCCAAGTCGTTCGATGGCGAAGCGCACGAGCGCGAGCTCGAGCAGCACGAGCGGTCCGCGCAGGTAGGCGAAGCGCGAGCCCGACACGCGCGAGCCCGCCTCCATGTCCACGAGGCCGTCGAGGAGCTCGAGGTGGTCGCGACCCTCGGCGCCGGCGTGGCCGACCTCGCGCAACACCTCCTCCTCGCACTCGGCCGCCGAGTCGGCCGGAAGGTTGGGCACGACGGCCAGCGCGGCGCCGAGGCGCTCGTCGACCGCGGCGACCTCGCCCTGGAGCTCCTTGGCGCGCGCAGCCACGCCGCGCATCTCGGCGATCGCGTCCCCGGCGTCCTCACCCGCCCGCTTGGCCGCAGCGATGCGCTCGCTCGCGCGGTTCTGCTCGGCGCGCAGCTCCTCGAGCCGGGGCAGGAGCTCGCGCCGGGCCGCGTCGAGGGAGAGCAGGTCGTCGAGCGTCTCCGCGACCCCTTCGCCGCGGCGGGCGAGCGCCGTGCGCGCCGCCTCGGGGTCGCGGCGGATGCTCCTCAGGTCGAGAACGAGACCTCCGCGGGCCGGTCAGCGCTCTGGCAGCGGCGACTGATCGGGCGAGCGCTCCGTGGTCTGGCCGGCGTACTTCTCCACGAAGGCCGCGACCGCCTCGGCGTCGCGGCCGACGACGATGTTCGCGGGCATGATCGCGCCCGAGAAGCCGCCGTTGCGGATCGCGTAGAGGACAGAGTCGCCGGTCTCCTGGCGCTCGTTGAAGTTCGGCCCGTTGGTGCGTTCCCCGGTCCCGGTCGCGTCTCGGTCGGGCTTCGAGCCCTGCGCGCCGGCTGCGTCGAAGGTGTGGCAGCCCGAGCAGCGCTCCTGAAAGAGCTGCGCCCCCTGCTTGACAGGTGCGGGGTCGCTTCGGGCGACGTCGATCGTGTCGCCACAGCCGGCGGCGGTGGCCGCGACGACGGCGGCCAGGGGAAGGCAGGAGGCGGTCCGCAGGCGCTGCACGGGCGCGCATGTTACCGACGCCCCGCGCCGCCCGACCGGCGCGCGGGCGCGCGAATCCTCCACCCTCGCCGCTGCAAGGGCGCGTGCACTCCGAGGGCCTTCACCCGGTCTGAGAGAATGAGAGGACATGCGCTCGATCTGGAAGGGCACGATCTCCTTCGGGCTGGTCAACATCCCCGTCTCGGTGGGGATCGCCACGCAGCGCTCGGACCCCAAGTTCCGCACGCTCGATCGCGAGACCCTCCAGCCGATCAAGCAGCAGCTCTTCTCGCCCGGCCGCGGCGAGGTCGTCCCCCGCGAGGAGACGGTGAAGGGCTACGAGGTCTCGAAGGACCGCTACCTGCCCATGAGCGACGAGGAGCTCGAGGCGGTCGCCGTCGAGCGCCGGCGAACCATCGACCTCGTGGCCTTCGTCGACCTCGAGGAGATCGACCCGGTCTTCTACGACCGCACCTACTACCTCGAGCCCGGAGAGAGTGCCCAGAAGCCCTACGCGCTGCTGGTCGAGGCCATGAAGCGCACCGGCAAGGCCGCGCTCGGGAAGATCGTCATGTCGAGCCGCGAGCACGTGGTGCTCCTGCGCCCCGCGGGTGACACGCTCGCCGCCGAGCTCCTCTTCTACCCCGAGGACGTGCGCTCGAAGGCGGAGATCGACGAGCGCGTCGGCGAGATCGAAGTGACCGACCAGGAGCTGACCATGGCGACGCAGCTCGTCGAGAGCCTCGCGCGGCCGTTCGAGCCGAAGGAGTTCGAGAACGAGCACAAGCGCGAGCTGCTCGCCCTGATCGAGCGCAAGCTGTCGGGCGAGGAGGTGCCGGTCGCGGCCGAGCCGGCGCCGGCCGAGCCCGTCCCCGACCTGATGGCCGCGCTCAAGGCGTCGATCGACCAGGCCAAGGGCGACACCGAGCCGCCCAAGTCGGGCGGCCGGGCGAAGAGTGGCTCAGGGGGCGGTGCCAAGAAGTCGGCGAGCGCGAACGGCGCACCGGCCAAGGGTCGCGCTAAGAAGCCGGCCGCTGCTTCGAAAAGCAGATAGTCGTCCCCTCGTACTGGGGACGCACCTCGAGTCCGTCCATCAGCTCGGCGATGAAGGAGAGCCCGCGGCCCCGCTCGGGCAGGTCGCGCGGTAGCTCGAAGCGGTGCACGAAGAGGCCGCTGTCGGCGACAGAGAAGAAGAGCTCACCGTCGCGAGGGGTGATCTCGAGATCGACGCGGTCGTCCTCCGACCGCGAGCCGTGGCGGATCGAGTTGGT
>JACCTJ010000202.1 GCA_013812485.1 Thermoleophilaceae bacterium | reverse complement strand
AGCCGAGGTAGACGCCCACGGTCACGGCGGCGATCACCCCGGAGGCTCCGATCTCCTCGGCGGGGATGTAGGCCGCGTACGCGGTGAGCAGCGAGAACGCCATCTCGGTCGGCGGGTCGTCGAGGCGCCGCCGGATCTGGGCCACGACCCAGCCGACGGCGAGTCCGATGGCCAGGCCGCCGACGCCGCTGAGCACGAACTCGAGCCCCGCCTGCGGCAGCGAGAACGTGCCGGCCACCACCGCCGCGATGGCGAACCGGTAGACCACGAGGGCCGTCCAGTCGTTGGTCAGGTTCTCGCCCTCGATCACGGTGACGATTCGCCGGGGGACGCCGAGCCGGCGCACGATCGTCGCCGGGGCGACCGCGTCGGTGGGGGAGACCACGGCGCCGAGCACGAAGGCCACGGCCCAGGGCAGGCCGATGGCGAAGTGAGCCACGGCCGCAACCCCCGCGGTGGTGAGGATCACGAGCCCGATCGACAGCAGCGAGATCGGCCCCACGTTGGCGCGCAGCTCGCGCAGCGACGAGAAGAAGGCCGCGGCGTAGAGCAGGGGCGGCAGGAAGAGGAGGAGCACGAGCTCGGGCGCGAGTCGCACCTCGGGGACGCCGGGGATGAGCCCGATGGCCAGGCCGCCGAGGACGAGCGGGATCGGATAGGGGACGCGCAGGACGCTGGCCAGCGCCGCAAGGCCGGCGACGGCGAGCAGGAGCACGAGGAGGACGGGGCCGAGCTGATCCACGGCCTCATTGTGGCGAGGGGGTGTGGGCTAGCCTTGCCGTGTCATGCGCGAGCTGCCCGACGCCGTTACGACCTGGAGCTTCGAGCCGGGCCACACCGAGGCCGAGTTCCGCGCCCGCCACGATGGTCACCTGGGTCCGAGGCCTGTTCAAGGACATCCACGGCAAGGTCGAGCTCCACCGCGAGGATCCGCTGGGCTCGACCTTCGGGGGCGAGATCGACGCGACCGGCATCTGGACCGGTGAGCCCGACCGCGACGCGCATCTGCGCTCCGCGGACTTCCTCGATGTCGAGAACCACCCGGCGATCGCCTTTCGCGGTCGCTTCGTCGAGCGCACCGGTGACAACGACTACCGGGCGGTGGCCGACCTGACCCTGCGGGGCGTCACGCGCGAGGTCTCCCTCGAGGTCGCCTACCTCGGGCAGTGGGCGACGCCCTACTGGGTCGGGGACGAGAGCCGCGGCGAGATGCGGCGGCTCGGGTTCGAGGCCCGTACCGTGCTCAACCGACACGACTTCGGCGTCTCGTGGCAGGACCGAGCTTCCCGGAGGGGGAGTGGTGGTCTCGAACGAGATCAGGCTCGTGCTCGACGTCGAGGCCATCCTCGACGACGACCTAGAGCGCGTGGGCTCAGGCCAGGCCGTGTACCGCTCGCGGGGTTAGCTCCCGCGCTGGCGGGGCCGCCCTGATCACGAGGGCGTGACCGCGAGCGCGGCCACGGTCGGGAGCGCCGGGGTGGTCGCAGCGGGCCACGATCGGTAGCGGCGGCGTCGTGGGGAGCGCCGGAGTCGCGGTGAGCATCGGAATAGTGGGGAGCGCCGGCGTGGTCGGGGGGATCGCGAACGTCGGCTGCCTCGGCTGCGTGGCGTGCATCGGCTGCGTCGGTTGTGTCGGGTGCATCGGCTGCGTCGGGCTGCGGGGAGCGGTCGGCGTCATCGGCCGCGTTCGCTGAGCGTGGAGCGCGCGCTCGGGGCGACGCGTCCCGATCGGTTGACGATCTGGCCGGTCGAGGCCGGTGGCTTCGGCGTCGACGTGGAGTGGCGCGGCGCCGCGGGGAACCGTCGCGCGACCGTGGTCCGTGGGCTGCTCGAGGAGGCGCTGATCAAGCACCGTCTTCGCCAGGGAGTCGACGGGCGGAGCTGGACGCTGCGCGTGGGGCCCGTGCCGGGCGACCAGGTCATGCGGCTGATCGATGAGTTCCTCTGGTAGCGGTGCTCGCGCTCAGGCTCCAGAGGCGACACCTTTGCGCCCAGCGCCCGTCAGCATTCGTACGCTTCCCGCGCGCGGCGCTTGCCGCGCGGGCGAAGCTGCCGATACTCACCGGATGACCTCGGCATCCTCGAGCGGCGGGCTCGATCGGCTGCGCCGCCAGGCGCTCGACGCCGCGCGCGGATTGGCGGCGGGCGAGCAGACGCTCGTCGCCGTGCTGCGCGAGCTCGAGGCCGACCAGGGCCGGGCCACTCAGACCTACCGGGCGGTCGTGCGCTCGCTCGCCGCGGCGCTCGAGGCGCGCGACAGCTACGCGGGCGGACATTCCGACGCCGTGCACGGGCTCTCGCTCGCGGTCGCCCGGCGACTCGGCCTGGAGGGAGACGAGCTCGAACTCGTCAGCACCACCGCTCTGCTGCACGACATCGGGAAGATCTGCACCCCCGACGCGATCCTGCATAAGCCGAGGAAGCTCTCCGAGGACGAGTGGGAGACCATGCGCGAGCACTCCGCCATAGGAGAGCGCATCCTGCGCCCGCTCCCGGGACTCGACGGGGTGGCAGACGCCGTGCGCCACGAGCACGAGCACTGGGACGGCTCGGGCTATCCCGACGGCCTCTTGGGCGAGGCGATTCCGCTCGCCTCACGGATCGTGCTGGCCTGCGACGCCTTCCACGCACTCGCCTCCGACCGTCCCTACCGAGAGGCGCTTGAGCCCGCGCGGGCGCTCGAGAAGGTACGCCGCTGCGCGGGCCGGGATTTCGACCCGCGGGTCGTCGACGCGCTCGTCGCCTCGCTCGGAGCCGACTGGGGCTCGGACGCCGAGCCGCTCGCCACGCCCCCCGCGCTCGGCGACTCGATGGCCCAAGGCGAGCTGCGGGCGCTGCTCGCGGTCGCCGCCGCGACCTCGGCGGGTCATCGCATCGAGCACGTGGCCGAGACCGCGGCGGATGAGATCTGTGCAGCCCTCGGCGCGACCTCGGCCTCGGTCTCGCGGTGGGAGCCCTCCGCCGGGGTGTTGCGCACGATCGTCAACGCCGGCGAGCTCGCCGAAGGGGAGGAGCGCCGCCCGCGTGACGAGACTTACACTGTCGATCAGTTTCCCTTTCTCGAGGAGTTCCTGCGCGAGGGCCGCCCGCACCGCGTCGGCGCCGACGGACCTTCGACCGACCCCGAGGTCGAGCTGTTGCAACGGCTCGGGCGCACGTCCGGTGCGGTCATCCCGATCCGCTTCGCCGACGGCGTGTGGGGGGAGCTCTACGTCACTCGCGATGCCGGCGGGCCGCCCTTCTCCGACCGCGAGATGCGCTTCCTGGAGGCGGTGAGCGGGCAGATCGCCGCGGCGATCGGACGGGCGGAGCTGTTCGGCCACGTCGTCGAGCTCGCGCTCGAGGACGCGCTCACCGGTCTCGCCAACCGGCGGGCGCTGGACGAGCGGCTCGAGCCCGCCGTCGAGGCGGCCCTCGAGCGGGGAGAGGACCTGTCGCTGCTCGTGTGCGACCTCGACAATCTCAAGCAGATCAACGACAGCGGCGGCCACGCCTCCGGCGACGAGGCGCTCGTCCGCGTCGCTCGCGTGCTCGAGGCAGCGGCGGCCGCTCGCGGCGACGCCTTCGCCACGCGGATCTCGGGCGACGAGTTCTGCCTCGTGTTGCCGGCGGTCGACGTCGTCTCGGCGCGTGCCCTGGCCGAGAGGGTGCTAGGCGAGCTGCAGCTCGGGTCGCCGCCGCTTAGCGTCTCCGCGGGTCTGGCCTCGATCGGAACGGGCGCGCGGCGCGCGGTCGACCTGCTGCGCGCGGCCGACGCGGCCCAGTACACGGCCAAGCGCACCGGTCGCTCGCGGGTCTACGTCGCCGAGGCCGATCCTCGCGCGGCCTGGCGCGAGCGGCGCGAGACCCGGCGCGTGACCATCCCGGACGCAGGGTTCCGGCGGGTCGAGGATGCGCTCGACGCCGTCCTCGCCGACGCGCTCAGGATGCTCGACTCGGATCTTGCGGCCGCGCCGCCGCTCGATCGCCTCGGCGAGGTCGCGAGCCGATGCGGAGAGGTCCTCGATGCCTCGGCGTGGGCGATCTCCGTCGCTCGGTCGGACGCAACGATGATCGAGACCCTGCACGTCGTCGACACGCGCGCCGCGCGCGCCGGCGGAGTGCGCTTCGACAGCGACGAGCACCTTTACGTCCTCAGCGACTATCCCATGACGGCCGACCTTCTGGCCGCGGGGGGAAGCTTCGTGGTCAGCGCCGACGATCTGTCCGCCGACCCCGCGGAGCGGGATCTGCTCAAGGGTTGGGGGATGTCCGCTGTGCTCGCCGCCGCCGTTGGCGATGGTTACGGAGACCGCTGGCTGGTCGAGCTCTACGCCGACGGTCACACCAGCCCGCTCACCGACGGCGCGCGCCACCTGCGCGCGCTGGTGAGGGAGGCGGTCGGTAGCGCGCTTGGACCTCGAGAGGCGGCCGGCTCGACTGGATCGGCTGGGCCGGAATAGGGCGCCGGCTCGACGGTGACGGCCGGGCCGAGGGCGGCCAGGCGCTCGCTCTCTCGGGCAAGGAAGGTCGCTCGTCGCGTCGCCTTGGTACGAGCAATACCGGGTATACTGACGCCATGGCCAAGGTGATGGTCTCCCTGCCCGACGAGCTCCTCGACGCCGTTGACGCCGAGGCGGCACGACGCGGGACCACACGCAGCGGCCTGCTGCGGAGCTTTGCCGACGACGCCCTTCGCCGGCGCGGCGCCGAGCGAGCTGCTCGGATCGAGGAGCTGATGCGCGGGGCGGCGCCTCACGGGGGCGGTGCGGCCGAGCTCGTGAAGCGCCATCGACCACGAAGATGACGACCTGGCTCGCCGACGCCAGCGTGCTGCTGGCGCGCGAGGATGTCGGTGACGCCCATCACGACGGAGCTCGCAGTCTCCTTAGCGGACCGGAACCCGTCGCGACGCTCGATCTGGCGTACTACGAAGTCACGAACGTCGCAGTGCGGGCATGGCACGATCTCTCCGCCGCCCGGCGACTGCGTGGAGCGGTCCGCGCACTCCAGGACGACGGCGGGCTTGTGCGCTGCGACGAGGCCTTGGTCGCCGCGGCGACCGAACTCGCCGAGAGCCACGATCTCTCGGTGTATGACGCTGCGTACGTCGCCGCCGCGATCGCCATTGGCGCTCGGCTGGTCAGCTGTGACATCCGCGATCTCGTCTCTTCCGGATTGGCAGTGCTGCCCGGGGAGGCGGTTGGGTAGCTCGGGATGCGGTGTGGCAAGCGCTCGGCTCAGCGGCGCGCGCGCTCGAGGTACGCTCGATAATGTAGGTTATGTAAAGTGCGTGGCAAGGAAGACCGGCTCGGACAACAGGCACGAGCGTGTCGCCCTGCCGGTTGCGAGCAGGCAGCTAGCAACCGGTCGACAGCCCTAGTTCCTCCCGCCGACCCACGTCAAGGAGTCGAGAAGATCTCGGTCGTCGGCGAGGTGCTCAAGATATTCAGCCGCAAGTCCAAGACCGTCGAATCCGAGCCTCCGGCCGAAGTCCTCTGCGCGCTGAACGACGAGCTCTGATTCGAGCGCAAGTGGGCCCTGTATCTCTGCGAAACGTTCTCGGAGCCCGTCGAGTAAGCGTGGCGTGACCCCCTGAGTTCGGTCCGGTGCTTGTGAGAGTTCTACCCGCCCGTGATGATGGGCGAGGAGGACTACACGTTGAAGCGACGCAGGCACACCCCGGAGCAGGTCATCCGCAAGCTGCG
>JACCTJ010000195.1 GCA_013812485.1 Thermoleophilaceae bacterium | reverse complement strand
CCATGCCGAGCACGACGACCCGCTTGCCCTGCCAGTCGTCCGGGTCGTTGTAGTGGTGCGAGTGCATCTCGACTCCGTCGAAGGAGCCGGAAAAGGCCGGCTCGGGCCAGCGGGGATCCCAGTGGTGACCGTTGGCTACGAGAAGGGCGTCGTAGCGGCGCGTCTCTGCGCCGCCGGGCCCGCGCAGCCGCAGCTCCCACACCCCGTCCGCTCCGCGCTGGGCCTGCTCGACCTGCGTCTCGAAGCGGATCCGCTCGCGCACTCCGAAGTGATCGACGTAGTCGTTGAAGTAGCGCGCGATGTGGGTGTGCTTGGGGAAGTCGGGATAGGACTTCGGCATCGGGAAGTCCGAGTACTCCATGCGCTCGCGCGAGGTGTTGATGTGCAGCGAGCGGTACGCCGAGGAGACCCCGTTCGGGTTGTTGATCGCCCAGTTGCCGCCGACGCGATCGCTCATCTCGATCACCTCGCAGGGGATACCGCGCTCGTGCAGGGCCTTGGCGGCCGTGATCCCCGAGGATCCGGCTCCGATGACGCAGGCGCGCGGCAGGGTGCTCATTCGGTCGGTTCTCCTCGTCGTCTACGAAAGTGACGGGTCCGTCATCTTTTCATCGCGCGGGCGGCGTGTCAAGCTGCCCCGCGGACGACCATGCCGATTGCGCGACGAGACGACCTCCGGCTCCACTACGAGCTCACACCCGCCGGGGGGCGCGAGGCCGGCATCCCCGTGCTCCTGGTGATGGGACTCGGCGTCAGCGCGACGGGCTGGTGGCGGACGGTCCCCATCCTCGCCGAGAGCCGGCCGGTCATCGCCTTCGACAACCGCGGCGTGGGCCGCAGCGACCGAGTGCCCGGCCCGTACTCGACCCCGCAGATGGCCGACGACGCGATCGCCGTCCTCGATGTGGCCGGCTTCGAGCGCGCGCACGTGTATGGCATCTCCCTCGGCGGCATGATCGCCCAGGAGATCGTTCTGCGCCACCCCGACCGCGTGGCCGGGCTCGTGCTCGGAGCGACGGCGGCGGGCGGACCGGACGCGATACCGCCCGACGAGGCGACGCTCGCCTTCTTCCGCCGTCGCGCCGAGATGCCGGCCTCCGAGGCGGTGTGGGCGTCGGTCCCTTACAGCTACGGCTCCACGACGCGCCGCGAGCACGCGCAGCGCATCGCCGACGACCTCGAGCAGCGCCTGCGGTACCCGGTCGAGCCCGAGCCCTACGTCGCTCAACTGACCGCTGCGCTCTGGCACGACGCTTGCCGCCGCCTCGGTGAGGTCGACACTCCGACGCTCGTCGTGCACGGCGACGAGGACCAGCTCGTGCCTGCGGCCAACGCCGGGCTCCTCGCCGCGGCGATCCCCGGGTCGAAGCTCGAGCTCTGGCCGGGGGCCTCCCACATCTACCCCACCGACGAGCCCGAGGCCGACCGCTCGGTGGCGCGTTTCCTCGCTGAGGCCGAAGGCCGGCGTCAGCTAGCTGGTTGAACCGCCAAATTGCGTTGCGAACGCCTGCAGGGCAACGGCTCGGCGAACGCTGCGGGTCGATCGGCGGTAACATAGCCAGCCAGTTGGGGAAATCCATGCGTATCTGCAGATCGGCGCGATGTAGTCGCGCGAAACTCGCCCCCTCAGCCCAGCGGGTTGCGCGTGCGGGCGGAAGAAAGGTTGTCGTATGAGCGCTCTTGCCATCGTCTTTCTCGTCCTTGGCGTCGTACTGTTGCTGGTTCTCGCCCTCGTCTTCGTGGGGCAACTACCAGAGCTCCGAAGGTACCTCAAGATCAGGGGGATGTAGATCCCGGGAGGCGACGCGCTCTCCGGGCCTCGAGTGTCGAGGCTCGGAGTCCGGCGGTAAGCCCGCGAGTAATCGCGGCGCACAAAGTGGGGGCGGCTCGATCACGGACCGCCCCGGACGCCGGTCAATCTAGTCGGCCCTAAGAGACCCTCCCGGGTCCTGAGGCTTGGGTTGGCGCGGGCCGGCCTGCTGCTTGCGCCTGAGCAGGTCCTCGAGCAGTCCACGCGCGTCGCCGAGATCGGTGTTCAAAGACTCGAGGATCGGCGCGACCGGGTCGGCCTTGGAGGGGATCGCCTTGAGGCTCTTGTTGACCGCCCTCAAACTGTGGAGAGTACGTCTGAGCATCAACGCGATCTTGAGCAGTGACAAAGCGAGCACAAGTACGGTGATCGCTACTACGGCAATGGTTACGACGATGGAAGCGGTCATCGCACTCCTCCCGTGCTGCTACAGGACATTGTCGAGTGCCGCGCCATAGCGCGACACCTCAGAGCCCGTCTGCCCTACGAGCCTTCGCGTCTCGGGCAGCTCGTCGACCGCATCGAGGAGCGAAACGATCTTCTCGGCTTGCGCCGCGAGCTCGTGTGCCGCTCTCTCGACCTCCCCGACGGGTGCCGCGACCCGCCCGAGTAGCACGACGACTACGGGAACGATCACCAGCAACAGTACGGCGCTGCCGATCCACAGGAGGATCATGGCTCTCTCCTAGCTCGCTTGTCATGATCTAAGGTCCCGACCAGCCGCCGTCGTGCGCGGCTGTTCGTGTCCGCCGTGCGGGCAGAGAGCTGACGCAGCGCGGGCACCTGACCCGCGAGCACGACACCACTTGAACGCCGGCCTGTCCACATCGTTCAGCGCCTCGCGAGCTGTTCGGCCTTGCCGCTCACACCGTGGAGCGCCCCAACGATGGCTCGCAGCCTCGCGTTTATCACCGGCGCGCCCACCTTCAAGATGCCAAGGTCCTTCCCGATTCCGGACACCTCGCTGCCGAGTATGGCGAGCTTCTCGGCGATCGCGCGCAGGCGCCCGGCCAGCAGGTGAAGGAAGAGAGCCAGCACGGCCACGAGAGCCACGATCTCGACGAGGGTCAAGATGGTGAGCAGGGTCGTATTCATCGCGTCGCCAAGAACTCGTCGTGAATCAGTGCTTCCTCCTTGATCGCGTTCAGCACCCCTGCCGTCGTCAGGAGGTCGTTGATCTTGGCCGTATTGGCCTTGACCGCTCCTCCCGGCTCGACGAGGGAAGCGACGGACTCATCGATCCCCCGAACAAAGATGTAGAGCGCCGTAAGGAGGCCTATCACCGCGACAAGCACGACGGCCCCCCCGACAAGGGTTGCTACCCAGATACCGGTATACATCTCAACCTCCCAAGACTTTTCGCGCAGCCTTCGCCGCTTCGAGGACACCTGTGGCCGAGGCGTTCACGCCGTCCACCCCATGGAGCGAATTGGTGGATTCACCTACCCGCTCGAGGGAGGCGCGCGCCTCCCGCGCCTCGTTGCGGATCAGGAAGGCGGTAGTGATGAGCGTGGCCACGAGCACCACGACGATTACCACCACGACCAAGCCCAGCGCGATCCCCACGATCCAGCCCGTCATGTTCTCCGCGCCAACAGCACCGTACCCCCCTCTCATCGTCCACGTCCCACGACCTGATCACCCCAACCGACCTGCTCACCACCATTCGCCTGACCCGTGAGTCGATTGGGCGGGTGCGAGCCGACACGGCCGGTGAGTCCTTCTCGCTGAGGTCTATCAGCTCCACAGCCCGCTCACAAGGTGCCGACAACACCTAGCCCGATCTTGCACCAAATGGGAGCGCCCGGCCTGAGCCGGGGCGCGATGACGTCCGGATGAGCAGGGATTCTGCGGCTTGCTGAGGGTCGCGACCTTTACGCTCGGATCACCTTGAAGGTCCAGCGCGATGGCCGCAACTTCCGTAGAAGTCACCGCCGGACGGCGACGGGTTGGTGTCGCACGCCGCCTGCCCGGTGAGCCACGCGCGCGAGCCCACGCGCTCGATCTGGACCTGCTCGTACTCGGCCGCCACGGGCGAGCAGTGCGAGCGTCGGCGCGCGAGCGCGGCGCGCTACTCGTCGTCCTCGTCGCCCCGCTCGCGCACCTTCTCGGCCAGGTCGTCCATCACGCCAGGCTCGCGCAGCGTCGACACGTCGCCGGCCTCGCGGCCCTCGGCGATGTCGCGCAGCAGCCGGCGCATGATCTTCCCCGACCGCGTCTTCGGCAGGTCGTCGGCCCAGATGATCCGCTTCGGCCGCGCCAGCTTACCGATCCGATGTGCGACGTGCTCGCGGATCGAGCTCTCGAGGTCGTCGTCGGCCTCGGCGCCGCCCTTGAGGGTCACGAACGCGGTCACCGCCTGTCCGGAGTCCTCGTCCTCCTGACCTATCACCGCCGACTCGGCCACGTGCTCGAACGAGACGATCGCGCTCTCGATCTCGGCGGTCGACATGCGGTGTCCCGACACGTTGATCACGTCGTCGATGCGCCCGAGGATCCAAAAGTAGCCGTCCTCGTCTCTGCGCGCCGCGTCGCCCACGAGGTAGGTCTCGCGACCGAACTTCTCGAAGTACGTCTCGACGAAGCGGTCGTCCTCGCGATAGAGCGTGCGGAGCATCGACGGCCACGGGCGCTTGAGCACGAGGTAGCCCTGGCCCTCCTGAATCTCCTCGCCGTCCTTGTCGAGCACCGCGGCCTCGATGCCGGGCAACGGCTTCGTGGCCGACCCCGGCTTCGTCGGGGTGAGCCCCGGCAGCGGAGAGATCATGATCCCGCCGGTCTCGGTCTGCCACCAGGTGTCGACGATCGGACATCGCCCGCCGCCGATGACCTTGTGGTACCAGGCCCACGCCTTCGGGTTGATCGGCTCGCCCACCGTGCCGAGCAGGCGCAGCGCCGAGAGGTCATGGCGCTCGGGGTACTCGACGCCCCACTTGATCGCGGCGCGGATCGCCGTCGGCGCGGTGTAGAGGATCGTCACGCCGTAGCGCTCGCAGACCTCCCACCAGGCGTCCTTGTCGGGGTAGTCGGGCGCGCCCTCCCACATCACCGAGGTCGCGCCGTTGAGCATCGGCCCGT
>JACCTJ010000094.1 GCA_013812485.1 Thermoleophilaceae bacterium | reverse complement strand
AGGAGGTCTCGGTGCTGGATGCCGATGGCTCCGAGCACCGCATCGATACCGAAGCCCTGCGGGTCGGCCAGCGATTCCTCGTCCGGCCGGGCGAGAAGATCGCGACCGACGGTGAGGTCGAGGAGGGCAGGTCGGCGATCGACCGATCGCTGCTGACCGGCGAGTCGATCCCGGTCGAGGTGGGGCCGGGCGACGAAGTCACGGGAGCGACGATTAACGTCGGCGGTCGGCTCGTGGTCCACGCCACACGCGTCGGCGCAGACACCGTGCTCGCGCAGATCGGCCGGCTGGTGACCGAGGCCCAGTCGGGCAAGGCTCCGGTGGAGCGACTCGCGGACCGGGTCTCGGCGGTCTTCGTTCCCGTCGTGGTCGTGCTGTCGGTCGCCACCGCCGGGCTTTGGCTGGTGGCGGGCGCGGGCGCGGGCTTTGCCTTCAGCACCGCGGTGGCCGTGCTCATCATCGCCTGCCCCTGCGCGCTCGGGCTCGCGACGCCCACCGCGCTGCTCGTGGGCACGGGTCGCGGGGCTCAGCTGGGGGTGCTCATCAAGGGACCTGAGATCCTCGAGTCGACGCGCCGCGTCGACACGATCGTCCTGGACAAGACGGGCACGGTGACCACGGGGCAGATGGCGCTCGACCACGTCGTCGTGGCCGAGGGCACCGAGGAGCTCCAGGCGCTGCGGCTCGCGGGAGGCCTCGAAGAGGCATCCGAGCACCCGGTCGCTCGAGCAGTCGCCGCCGCGGCCCGTGAGCAGATCGGCGTGCTTCCGACGCCCGAGCGCTTCGAGAGCCTCGAGGGCCGCGGGGTGCGAGGTGTCGTCGAGGGCCAGGACGTCGTCGTGGGCCGGGCCGCACTGCTCTCGGAAGCAGGCCTCGTCGTACCCGCTGAGCTCGAGGCCGCGCGGCGCGATGCGGAGACCGGCGGCATGACCGCCGTCGTCGCCGGCTGGGACGGCGAGGTCCGCGCCGTCCTCGCCGTGGCCGACCGGGTCAAGCCGACCAGTGCCCCCGCGATCGCCCGCCTGCGTGAGCTCGGCCTGCATCCGGTCCTGCTGACCGGCGACAACGAGGTCACCGGGCGATCGGTGGCCCGCCAGGTCGGCATAGACGAGGTGATCGCCGGCGTGCTGCCCGCCGACAAGGCCGCCGAGCTCCGTCGGCTGCAGGCCGAAGGACAAGTGGTCGCGATGGTCGGAGACGGCGTCAACGACGCGCCCGCCCTCGCTCAGGCGGACCTCGGGCTGGCGATCGGCACCGGTACGGACGTCGCGATCGAGGCCTCCGACCTCACGCTCGTCTCGGGCGACCTCCACGCCGCGGTGGACGCCATCCGGCTGTCTCGGCGTACGCTGCGAACGATCAAGGGCAACCTGTTCTGGGCCTTCGCCTACAACGTCGCCGCCCTCCCGCTTGCCGCCGCCGGCCTGCTCAACCCACTCCTAGCCGGTGCCGCGATGGCGTTCTCGAGCGTCTTCGTGGTCTCGAACTCGCTCCGGCTGCGGCGCTTCTCCGGCGAGCCCGGCACGGGTGAGACCACGGCGGCGATCACCGGCGCACCCCTCGAGCGCCGGGCGGGCGAGCCGGTCGCGTGAGCGCGGTCGGGCTGCTCTTCGTCCTCCTCGCTCTCGTCCTGGGGCTCGTCGGGGCCGCCTACGCGATCAGCCTCGCCCGCCATGGCCGCAGGACGGCACCCGGCGGAGGGAGCACCCTTGTCCGGCTTCGTCGGCAAGCTTGAGCTCTTCCCCGCCGCGATCGACGCTGAACAGGCGTGGCTCGCCATGGTCGGGATCGCGAAGACCGTGGTGTCGCTGTATCCCTACCTGCGGGTGATCGCGCCAACCGTGCTCCCCGTCGAGGGTCGGCCGAGCGATGCTCCCTCACGGGTGGTCGCGACCTCGCCGCTCGCGACTGCGCTCACGCTGACGACGATCGCGACCGTCGGGCTCGGCGTCGCCGCTGAGCCGTTCCTCCGCGTGGCGTTCGAGGCGGCGATGCTCGGTGGCTGATGGACGAGACCGGCTGACGTGGGTAGGACTCAACCTTCCGTCCTCAATCAGCGCAGTTCTGATCCCCGAGGCGCGTCGTGGCGAAGATGACGTCGGAGCGTTCCACGCCAATGTGGGCGCGGCAGCACCACAGACGGGACGAAGGTGGCTGAAGAGATGGACACCAGCGGCGTCTCGTGCGAGGGCCGTTTTGATCGATCTCCCGTCAAGAGCGAGGCAAGCCACCTGATGTCCACCCAGCAGGGACAAATCTACCCTGAGGGGCGCTTCACCCGCCGCAGGCTGCTGGTCGCCGCCGGCGCCGGAGCGGGCACCCTCGCTCTCGGCGGATACGCGATCGGGCGCGCCACCGCCCAGCCCGAGCCGGCTGACGTCGTGCTGCGCCCACGTCCTGGTGAGATCGAGCTCGGGTCCCGGCGCGTGAGTACCTGGACCTACGACGGAAGCCTGCCCGGTCCGGAGGTTCGACTGCGCCAGGGCCGGCCGGTGCGCATTCGCTTGGACAACGCGCTCGACGAGCCGACGACCATCCACTGGCACGGCATCCGGCTGCGAAACAACGCCGCCGACGGCGTTCCCGGGCTCACTCAGGACGCGGTCGAGCCCGGCGACAGCTATCTGTACGAGTTCACGCCCCCGGATGCGGGCACGTTCTTCTTCCACTCCCACTTCGGGATGCAGCTCGACCGCGGTCTGTACGCGCACCTGGTCGTCGAGCCGCGCCGCGAGGAGCTCGACTACGACCGCGAGGCGGTTGTGCTCCTCGATGACTGGCTCGACGGCGTCTCGGGCACGCCCGAAGCTCGGCTCGCAGCCCTGCGGCGCGAGGGCATGGCTATGCACGGCGGCATGGGCGGGCGACCGCCGAATCGTCCCTTCGCTCCGCTCGACCCCTCCAACCGAGTCGCTGCCGGGCATGTGGCCATGACCAACGCTGCGCTGGCCGGTCAGGTCGATGGCGGCGATGTTGAGTATCCGCTGTACCTGATCAATGGCCGCCCGCCCGAGGCGCCCGCCCAGATCGACGTGCGTCGTGGAGAGCGCGCTCGCCTGCGACTGATCAACTCGAGCGCGGACACCATCTACGCCGTCTTCGTCGAGGACCACGAGCTGCGCGTGACGCATGCCGACGGACTGCCCGTCCGTCCCGTCAGCACGGACGCCGTTCTCATGGGCATGGGCGAGCGCTTCGACGTCCTCCTCGACGCCCGCCGGGACAGCGCTCGCCTCATCGCCGTGCCGCTCGGCAAGCCGGGACGCGCCGTCGCGTCCGTGCGCTACGTCGGCGAGCGGCGCCGGGCGCCGGCTCCCGGCGCTCGCATGCGCATACCGCGCCGGCTGCTCACCCACGCGGATCTGGTCGGTCCCGAGGATGACGAGCCGAGTTCCTCCGGCGAGGTTCGGACCGTGCCCCTCGACCTGACCATGGGAATGGGCGCCTACCAGTGGACGATCGGCTCCCGGCCGTTCGCGCAGGCCGAGATGCTCGATCTGAGCCGTGACGAGCGTGTGCGCTTCGTCATGCGCAACCGGACGATGATGCCGCACCCGATGCACCTGCACGGCCACTCGTTCCGCGCGGCGCCCGGAAGGGGCGTGCGTCCGCTCAAGGACACGGTCCTCGTGGCCCCGATGGAGCAGCTCAGCATCGAGTGGATCGCCGACAACCCCGGCGCGTGGGCCTTGCACTGCCACAACGCTTACCACCAGGAGGCGGGGATGATGCGCCACCTGAATGTAAGCTGAGGATGGCGGCGAGTCCGGCTGGGTAGGTACCGC
>JACCTJ010000078.1 GCA_013812485.1 Thermoleophilaceae bacterium | reverse complement strand
TCCTCGAAGCGCTGGGTCAGCGAGCGGGTCTGGGAGTCGAGGATCTGGAACTCCTCCTCGATCCCGACGGTGAAGTCCTCGGAGGCCTCGAAGACCTCGCGCGAGCGAATCATGTCGAGCATGTCGTTGGGCGGGGGGCGAGGTTCGCGGCCGCGGAGGCTAGGTCAGGTAGAAGTAGAGCGCGTGCAGGAGGTCGACCGCCGGGCTCGAGGTGTGCACGGTCACCCCGGGCGGCACCTGGAGCAACGCCTCGGAGTAGTTGAAGATGATCTTCACGCCGGCCTCGACGAGGTCGCCGGCGACCTCCTGGGCCGCCGCGGTCGGCACGGCCAGGACGCCGACCACGACGCCCTCCTGCTCCACGACCTCGGCGATTCCGGTGTAGGGGCGCACGTGGAGCTCGCCGTCGGAGCCGATCGGCTCGCCGAGCTTTCCCGGGTCGGAGTCGAAGACCGCCACCACGCGGAAGCCGTGCTCGGCGAAGATGTCGGAGCCGGCGATGGCCCGTCCGAGGTGGCCCGCGCCGAACAGGGCGATGTTGTGCTGACCGCTCGTACGCAGGATGCGGCGGATCTCGATGAGCAGAGCGTCGACGTTGTAGCCCACTCCGCGCTTGCCGAACTTGCCGAAGCCCGAGAGGTCGCGGCGGATCTGGGTCGAGTTGACGTGGGTGTAGCCGGCGAGCTCCTGCGAGGAGATCGTCTCGCGACCCATCTTGCGCGCCTGGGTGAGCACCTGGAGATAGCGCGAGAGGCGCGCCGCGACGCCGAGCGAGAGCCGGTCGAGTCCCGGATCGTCCAGCCCGAGCGAGCCGCCGGATCGCCCGCCAGCGTAGGGCTCCTTGAGCGTCACGCGCCCACTCTATCGAGCGCCCGGATGACCTCCTCGGCCTCGAAGCGCAGCTCGAGCGCGTCCTCGCCGTCGATCGCCACCACCGGCACACGCTCGCCGTAGCGGCGGGCCAGACGCGGCTCGAGCGAGACGTCGACCTCCTCGAGCGCGAAGTCGCGGCGCGCCCGCGCGGCGGCGAGCACGGCGCGTCCCTCCTCGCACAGGTGGCAGCCCGGCTTGCCGTAGAGGGTCACGCTCCTCATGCCGCCGCCCGGGTGGCCTCGGGCCCGAGTCGCGCGGCGGCGTCGAGCGAGAGGTAGTCGGGGTAGGGCAGAGCCACCAGATGGCGCGCGGCGGCGGCGATCATCGCCGCGTTGTCGGTGCACAGGGCGAGCGGCGGCGCCCAGAGGCCGACTCCGCGGTGGGCGCAGCGCTCGGCCAGCGCTCGCCTGAGCTCCGAGTTCGCCGCGACCCCGCCCCCGATGGCGAGGCGGTCGAGCCCCTCTCCCGCCAGGGCCTGCTCGGCCCGGGTCGAGAGCGTGTCGACGATCGCGCGCTGGTAGGAGGCGGCGAGGTCGACCCGGCGGCGCTCGCGCTCGCCCTCCCCGAGGTCGCGGAGGCGGTAGAGCAGCGAGGTCTTGAGGCCGCTGAAGCTGAAGTCGAGGCCGTGGCCGGGCAGCGAGCGTGGGAACTCGAACGCGGCCGGATCGCCGTCGCGGGCGAGCCGGTCGACCGCCGGGCCGCCGGGATAGCCGAGCCCGAGCAGGCGCGCGCCCTTGTCGAAGGCCTCTCCGGCGGCGTCGTCGAGGCTCTGTCCGAGGATGCGGTAGGACGAGGGCTCGTCCACCCGCGCGAGGAAGGTGTGGCCGCCGCTGGCCACGAGGCACAGATACGGTGGCTCGATCGGCTCGGGCTCGAGCGTGCTCGCGACGACGTGGCCGTGCAGGTGGTCGACGGGGACGAGCGGCAGCCCGCGCGCGGCCGCCAGCGCCTTGGCGCTCGAGACGCCGACGAGCAGCGCCCCGATCAGCCCCGGACCCCGCGTGACCGCGACGCGATCGACATCGTGCAGGGTGACCGCCGCCCGCTCGAGGGCGTCGCTCGTGACCGAATCGAGGAGCTCGAGGTGCCGTCGCGAGGCGATCTCGGGCACTACCCCGCCGTAGCGCTCGTGCAGTAGCCCCTGAGAGGCGACGACGTTGGAGCGGATCTCCCCGCCCGGGCTCACCACCGCCGCGCACGTGTCGTCGCAGCTCGTCTCGAGGGCGAGGATCACCGGTCCAACTCACGCCCCATGATCAGGGCGTCCTCGCGGTTGTCGTGGTAGTAGCCCTTCC